>JBCBSN010000236.1:0-7141 GCA_039819225.1 Bacteroidota bacterium
TCACACTTCGTATTTCGTACCTCGTATTTCGTACTTCTAACCTCGTACCTCAAATGAATATTATTATCATCAACTACGGCGCGGGCAATATCCAAAGCCTAAAATTTGCCTTTCGGCGTTTGGGTCATGAGGCCGTATTGAGCCATGATAGGGCCGAGATAGAAAAAGCGGACAAGGTAATCTTCCCAGGAGTAGGCGAAGCTAGTTCCGCAATGCAAAAGCTCAAAGAAACGGGCTTGGATACCCTTATTCCAAATTTGGAGCAACCCGTTCTTGGCATTTGCCTGGGTATGCAGTTGATGTGCAATGGTTCCGAGGAGGGGAGCACCGAAGGAATGGGAATTTTTGATGTGGACGTGCTTCGGTTCCCAAAAGAGCTAAAGGTACCGCAAATGGGCTGGAACACTATTGATGCCCTGAACTCCCCGCTTTTTGAGGATATCAATGACAAAGAGCATGTGTACATGGTGCACAGTTACTTTGCGGGGCTTTGTGATGACACAATTTCGATGACCGATTATTATGGGCCCTATAGTTCCGCCTTGGGAAGGGATAATTTTTATGGAACCCAGTTTCATCCGGAGAAGAGTGGTATGGTAGGAGAACAGATATTACGTAATTTTCTAAAATTAGAAATACGAAATTAGAAATACGAAAAACAAATGAGAGATTTAAAGAAGAGGACTCAAAGATTTGCATTGGACTGTTGGCACTTATGTAGCGGGATACCCAAATCCAGGGAGTACAATGCCTTCGTAAACCAACTCATACGAAGTTCAAGTTCTGTGGGTGCAAACTGGAGGGCCGCTCAACGCGGAAAATCGGACAAAGACTTTGTGAACAAGTTGAAAATCGTAGAAGAAGAGGTTGATGAAAGTATGTATTGGTTGGAAATGTTTATGGAAATTTTGGATGGCGAACAAGAACAATTTAAAAGACTTCATACTGAAGGAAATGAGCTTTTGGCGATAACCGTTGCGTCAATCAAAACCGCTAAGAAGAGAATAAACAACGAATCCAAAGGGTAATCTAACTGTTTTCATACCCACCTGTCGGTGGACAGGTTTCTAATTTTGTATTTCTAATTTCGTATTTAAAGAATGAGAATCGTCCCGGCAATAGACATCATTGATGGCAAATGCGTACGCCTGTCCAAGGGCGACTACGATACCAAAAAGGTGTATAATGAAAACCCTTTGGAGGTGGCCAAAGCCTTTGAAGATTACGGTATTCAATACTTGCATTTGGTAGATTTGGATGGGGCCAGGTCCAAACATATCGTCAACCATGAAGTGCTCTATAAAATCGCTACAAAAACCAATTTGATCATTGATTTTGGGGGTGGATTAAAAACAAACGATGATCTGCGCATTGCCTTTGAAAATGGGGCGGCCCAAATTACGGGCGGCAGTATTGCGGTAAAGGATAGGGAGACCTTTATGTCCTGGATTCAAAAACACGGACCTGAAAAAATCATTCTGGGCGCCGATGCAAAAAATGAAATGGTATCCGTCTCCGGATGGCAGGAGGCATCCGAGGAAGCTTTGGTACCATTTATCCGGTCGTACCAAAAAGGCGGAATCGAATATGTAATCTGTACGGATATTTCAAAAGACGGTATGTTGGAAGGTCCGGCATTTGATTTGTACGGCAAAATACTTGCCAAAACAAAAAATGAAACGGGAGCGGAGCAGATGTACTCTTTAAAGCTCATCGCTTCCGGCGGTATTTCCCATTTTGAGGAATTGCCGCGATTGGCCGAAATAGGTTGTGAAGGTGTAATTATCGGAAAGGCCATCTATGAGAACAGAATCAGTTTAAAAGAATTGGAACAGTATATCCTTTCATCGTAGACATATGGAATCCAAAGTAGCGCAAGAGCTGGTAACGCAGGTATTGTATAGAATGGACGAAAGTTCAAGAATGGTAAAAATCGCCCTTCGGAATGTTACCGAGGAAGAAATCTGGAAGCGGCCCAATGGGGCCTCCAACAGCATAGGAAACCTACTATTACATCTCTGCGGCAACATGCATCAATATGCCGTTTCGTCCTTGGGAAAAAAAGAGGATATCCGAGAACGGGACAAGGAGTTTGCCATTAAAGGTGGGATGGGAAAGGCCGAGCTTTTGAAAATGCTGATGGACACCGTGGAAAGTGCCCAAGAGGTCATTTCGATGATTCCTGTTGAGGAAATGATGCGTAACCGAAAGGTCCAGGGATTCCAACTTTCGGGAATTGGGATAATGATCCATGTTACGGAACATTATTCCTATCATACCGGCCAAATTGCCTTTTGGGCAAAACAGTTGCGAGACCAAGATCTGGGGTTTTATTCCGGGATTGAATTGGGTACAAAAAATGAGTTGTAAAACAATTTCTGGAAAAGTGCTGTTTTCCGGGAAAGCAAAGATTCTCCTCCTAAGGGAGAGTTAGAGGGCCATATGTTAAAGAAAAGAATAATACCCTGTTTGGACATTAAAGATGGCAGGACGGTAAAGGGCGTAAACTTTGTGGATCTGCGCGATGCGGGGGATCCCGTGGAATTGGCACAAATCTATAGTGACGAAGGAGCGGACGAGCTAGTATTTTTGGATATATCCGCTACGGAGCAGAAACGAAAAACGCTGGCCGATCTGGTGTACCGCGTTGCGGAAAGGGTAAACATACCCTTTACCGTTGGTGGTGGGATCTCTTCCGTGGAAGACGTGGATATGTTGCTTCATAATGGGGCCGATAAGGTTTCCATTAACTCCTCGGCGGTAAAGGATCCCGATTTGATCACTAGGCTGGTATCCAAATTTGGATCCCAATGTATTGTTGTGGCCATTGATGCCAAACAGATCAATGGGGAATGGAAAGTACATTTGGTGGGGGGCAAGGTTCCTACGGATGTAGAACTCTTTTCCTGGGCCCGGGAGGTAGAAGAAAGGGGTGCAGGGGAGATTCTCTTTACCTCCATGGACCATGACGGCACCAAGAATGGTTTTGCCAATGCGGCCTTGGCGCAAATGTCGTTTGAACGGGGCATTCCCATTATTGCCTCCGGAGGAGCGGGAACCATAAAACACTTTGTGGATACCTTTACGAAGGGGAAAGCGGATGCCGCCCTGGCCGCGAGTGTCTTTCATTTTAAGGAAATGAGAATACAGGATTTAAAAATGGAATTACAAAAAGAAGGGATTCCAGTCAGGCTCTGAGCTATTTTTAAAAAAATGGCAACGGATAGCCAAAACAAGGAAAAGGATAAAACTTTAAGAACTATGGAAGAGAACGAAGGGTTTAAACCTCCAGAATGGGAAAAGCTGGAAGGGACTCTTATACCCGCTATAATTCAGGACGCCATCACCAAAAATGTTCTGATGTTGGGTTATATGAACAGGGAGGCCTTGGATAAGACCTTGGATACCAAAAAAGTAACTTTTTTTAGCCGATCCAAACAACGCTTATGGACAAAGGGGGAGGAGAGTGGCAACTTTTTATATCTTATGGATATCAAAAATGATTGTGACAGGGATACCCTATTGCTTAACGTTCTGCCCCAGGGTCCCACCTGCCATACCGGCACCGATACCTGTTGGGGGGAGAAAAACAGTTCTAATTTCGGGTTTCTTTCCAAACTGGAAGATATCATAGACCAACGCCGAAAGTCGGGTAGCGGAAGCGATTCGTATGTGGCCTCGCTGTTTGAAAAGGGAATTAACAAGATTGCCCAAAAAGTAGGGGAGGAAGCCGTTGAAACTGTTATTGAGGCCAAGGATGAAAACGATACCCTGTTTTTAAACGAAAGTGCCGATCTGTTGTTTCATTATCTAATCCTGCTTCAGGCCAAGGGATATACCTTAATGGATATCGAAAAAGTGCTTAAGGAGCGGCATAAATAGACCTAAAGTTGATGTACTAAAAAAGACCCCAAAGGTTTTTAAAACCTTTGGGGTCTTTTCTTTGATAAAAATCGTTGTAAAAAAACCTAATCCGTGTGCACAATGGCCGAGGCCCCGGAAAGTCTTTGGCGTGTTATCTGGGCATTTCCCCTAAATCGCAGTGTACTTGCCCCACTTGCGTCAATAGCAATGGATTCATCAACCGATAACCAGGCTTCGCTGGCCCCGCTAAGTTCAATATCCAACGCATCTACCCTAAGGTCATAATCCTTAAGATCGCTACTTCCGGTAAGTTCCGCCCTAACCGCTTCCGCATTTCCGTAAAGATCTACATCCGAGGCTCCTGAGGCCTGCAAACGCAAGTTCCCAATGTTAAGCTCCCCTCTAAAATCCGAAGCCCCGGAGACTTCTATTTCGGAATCAGGAACAGTCCACGGATTTTCAAGCACCATACTGGAAGCTCCGGACACTTTGACATAAGAGAGATCTCTGGTAACGATAAAGGCGTTTAAGACCACATCTCCCCGCAAATTGGTATTCTTTTTGAGCCGTATGCGCAACACATTGCCTTCCCTTTGTACGATGATGCGGTCCTGGATGTTCTCATTGGCCTCTATTTCAATACGTTCCTCGGTGTCCGAAAAAGTGACGTAGGCGTTAAATGTGTTGGATATGCTTATTCCGGAATAGTCTTGAACACCGTAAGTCCGTGTGGATATGGTATCCGATACCCGAATGGATTCCCGGTCGCAAGAACTAATACAAAGGCCAAGGCTAAGGATGCCGACTACCCATAATGCTGCTCTTTTCATGATATTTTTTATTGGTGTTCAAGGTTATGTTTCAATTCCATGACCGGCATCCATTGAAAGTTAACAGGAAACCAATGGTCATTTTTTCGCCCTTTTGAGGCACATGGCATTTCTTGTTTTAGGTATACCTGATTGTTTTCTGAAAAAACGTGTTGCGTCCTGATTACTTCGTGACATACCGGACAAAGGGTACGAGGTGTTTTATCTTTCATGATATATTTTATGGGTTCTGTTTTATAATATTAGGTCAGTTGAACAAGCGTTACGTTTTTGGATATGAATCCGTTAACCTAGGCAACAAATAATGCATATCAAGTCTTTTTTTATCTATAAGTCTTTGGTCTCAAATCCAGTTAAATGTTCTTTTTATAGCGATGCCGCCCCATATTAAAGATGCCTATCTTGATACCTAAACCTCCAGAAAATCCGTTAATTCGGGATACCGGGCTGTTTTCCAGATCTATCTCCGAGGAAAAGCGATATTTAAACCCGGCCTCTATCTGCAGGTATCTGGAGATATTAAAAAGGGCACTTACCCCGGGTTCCAGAACAAATACGGGGTCTACGTCGTCCTCCCTTAATTCATATTCGTCATCTCTAAAACGTTCGTCTACATAACCTACAGCACCTGCACCTATCAATAAGGGAAATGAAAGGTTCACCATACGCTTACTAAAGAAGATCGGTTCCAGATGCAATCCCCCATAGCCTCCGATCAAATCCTCATCCCTGCCCGATGTGCTGTTAAAAATATCCTGTTCGGAATAAAGGAAATTACCGGCGAAACCTACCTCAAACTGCTGATTGGCCACATAGGCGACTTTGACACCGCCTTGGTAGGTGGGTTCTCCGTCAATTTCACCCAGATGTGTAGTAATCCCAAGATATACGCCGTGGACTACATTTTTTCGATCATTGAATTCCAGGTAGTCATCGGATTCCTGGGCATTGGCCGATCCTAGGAGTACCAGGGATATCATTACGAAAAGTGTTCTTTGGAATTTCATGTTGTTGTTTTTTGATGATTCTAGTACAAGAGACAAGCAAAGTTGAAAAAGGTTGCACGGGATGACCTCTTTTTTTTGTCCAGCTACACTTTTTATGTTTTGGGAACTTCCGATTTTTGATAATTGACTGTTCTAATGTGGTTTCTCCATGTCAAACTTTTGGCATTTTTAACCACACTGAACGCATATACATATCGAACTCAAGACAGGTTCTATGGCACATGGGTAACAAAAAGAGCGGTAAAAAGGATAAACAGTTACTTAGAGTTCCTTAAGGAGAACGATGCCTTTTTTTCCGGTAATGGTCACGGTACCGGATAGCTCCTGTCCATAATGGGCCTTAATTTCACGGATGGACTTTCCCTTGTCCAGCATGGTAGTACTAACATTTGTAAAGGACTTGGGCAACCGCAACAAACCTTCCTCCAATGTGGCATCGAACATAAAGGAGAGGCCGGAAATGTTAAGGCTTACCTCAGAGGATTCTTGTTCTAGTACTACGGTGACATTAGGGCTATAGATCTTAGAGACTCTAAAATCCGCGATTTTCATACTCAAGTGTATTTGGTCACCAACGGCACCCAATTGCATATTGGTGAATTTTAGATCCCCGTTTATAACACCCACCTCATTTAGGGTTATCTCATCTTTGTTGGAGTAGATTTCCAGGGAGGCAATGCTATCCGCCTTTATGTTGGTGCCGCTACAGTTAATTCTTAGGTCTTTTGATTTTTCCAGGTCCAAACCTCCATTTTTTATGCGAAGGTTCCCATAATCAATATTCTTGGCCCTAAGCTTTCCATATTTAAGGGACAAATCCACATTTTTAAGGTTTTCATTGATCCAAACATCCCCATGTTCAACAGCCGCCTTAAGTCTACCCGTCCAATCCCCAACAATAACATCACCAAACTTGTTGGTAATATCCAGTTCCGCATTCCTTGGAAGGTGAACGGTCAAATCTATCCGGACATTACTTCGGTCAAAATCAAATGGATTGGCCTTGTTAAAATATTTGGCAAAGAACCCGGAGCTTTTTTCGGCAATTTCCGAATTCACCGTAATGAGATTGCCCATATCCCTAGTATTCAAGGAAATTCGATCAAGCAGATTTTTTGCATTTTCCTTTTTTCTGTGGGTTACCGTAACCTGGGCCACTATGCTCACCTTTTCCTGTTCCCAGCCCGTAACGGTAATTATGCCGTACCTGTTCTGCAAGTACAGTTCTCCGGAATGGGCCATGGGGTAGTCCTGTTCCAATTGTTTTGACACTTCATGTTGTGCCAAGACCCAAGGTCCACAGAGTATTAAGGCCATTGCCAAAAGCAGTTTTTTATAGAGTGTATCCATCATAGTCTTCTTTAGTTATCTTGGAATCGTTAATCCGGCGCAACAGATTCTCAATAAGTTCGATTCTTTTTTTGTAGTTGGCGATAATGG
>JBCBSN010000237.1:0-7098 GCA_039819225.1 Bacteroidota bacterium
CTTCGAGAAGGGTCAATTTCAAGAATAATTTATTCAGGACTTGTTCTTGATGGCAAAGTTTTCCTCAAAGCCAATTCCTGAATAAATTATTCTTGAAATTGACCCTTCTCGAAGTGGTTTCGCCATATTCTTAAGGGGTTTATACCGGTCCAGTTACCTTATCTAAACTTTGACGGGGCTATTAGAGTCAGGATCCTTTCGAAATTACTATCCCATTGGGCTCCAGGAAAACCTTGGACATACTCACTTTGGCGTCTCTAAGATATAAAATGTCTCCCAACATGCCATCATTGAAGTCGTCAAGTTCTACCGGGGTATTGGAACCGTTAACGATTACAAAATTTGTATTGCCCTCATAGGACCGTTTAAAGGCGATAACCTCCGTATTGTCCGTCAATAGCGGTTCATAATTGCCCAATCGGAACGGTGCATGATTCTTACGTATGTTAATTAGCTTGCGGTAATGGTTCCAAAGGGAAAGGGTATCGGGTCTTTGGGTGTTAAGTGCCAATTCCTTTATACTTGGGCCGTTCCAAAACGAATCTTCCCACCATTCCCCTGTATCCTTGTAAAAAAGGGCATTCCCCTTTTCGTCAGGGTTCCAAGTCCAGGGAAAGGCCTCCCTGACTGGAATATGGTTGGCATCCGATCCCCATTCCCGTGGTTCCCCGGGAAGACCCAATTCCTGGCCATAGTATACTGAGGGAATACCTGGTGCCAGTAGATACAAAGCGGCTGCGGAACGTTTTTGATCCGGATTGGATACCACCCAGGACGCCCATCGTGAAGTATCATGATTTTCCAAAAAGTTGACCACATAGGTGTCCCCGCCAAATCTCTTAAGGCTTTCCTTGATCACGTTATGAAACCTTTTCGGATCCATTTTCGCACCCTCTTTGGAAGGCTCCTTGTACATATCATGGGTACCTTCCTCTCCGGCCAATGCAAACCGCAAAGGGAAGCCAAAAGCGGCATCGGCCCCGCTTGCCTTTACCATCTCCTCGCCATATTCGTTCCAATTGGATTGTTCCCCCAAAACAAATATATTGGGATTCAGGGCTTTGCATTTGTCAAATATGGGTTTCCAAAAATCCCCGTACATATTGGTAAACATTCCTTTATAGTCCAAATCGTCCATAATATGGTCTATTCGAAAACCGTCTACCCCATCATCAAAGCGTCCGTCCCCATTGGGGTCTACCCAATAGACATAAAAATCGATCATCCACTGCTTTACCTTCGGATGGTTTAAATCCAAGTATACGATGTTATGCTTTAATCCCGGCCAGGCATTGAAGTCGTACAACTCCGATTTAGAAGGCCTAAAAATTTGTTCCGGATATTGGTTGAGGGAATCTGAATAGTAAATGAAATCGCTATGTTCCGAGTCCGGGTTCCTATAGGAAAGGTCGAACCAAATATTCCCGCTCTGGGCATATTGGGTTTCCATGTCCATTAAAAACTTCATCCCATGGGCATGGACCGCCTTAACAAAATTGAAATAGTCTTCCTTACTACCGTACTCATGATCGATCTCCATATAATCCGTGGGAAAATAATTATGGTAGAATCCGGACTCATAAAGGGGGGTAAATAGAATGGTGGTAACCCCTAATTCCTTTAGGTACCCCAACTTTTGGACAAATCCGTTTAGATCGCCGTGCCTATCGCCATTGGAGTCGTAAAAACTTCTTTGGACCACATGATAGATAATATCATTGTTCCAGTCTATTTTTTCCGATTTTCCTTGTAGTTCCCCAACTGCTGTCCCTTTTTTTTCGGTCTCACAGGCGAAAACCAAAAGTGCAAGTACCGATAAGCCGATACCCATTTTCATTACTTCTTTCTTCATGTCAGTTCTTTTTAAAAGTAACTTTTCTTAGGACGGTTTTCCCCATAGGGACCATTTTAACCTTTCGCAATACCCCTTTATGGTTGATATGGCCCACCAAATCAAAACAGTCACCATTCCAGGGATCATTATTATTGCTTGTTTTGCCATTTTTTCCATCGGTAAGTCCAAAGTCTATTTGGGAGGGAAGAGTCATATCCATGTGTTTGTCTTCCCGAGGTAAGCAATAGTAGTCCTTAAAACCTTCCAATCCATATTCCTTAAGTGTTTCTTCTTTATGGGGAATAGGCAGCGCATAGACCAAAGGCCCTCTTTCTAAAAAGAACTCTCCATTTCCGAATTCCTTTAGTTTTACCCTATTTTCAAATTTTAGAGTGATACGATCCCCTGGTAACCATGTCCTTTTTAAAGCATAGGAACCTTTATAGAATCCTAAGGAGGTATCAAAGGGTTCTAAGTGCATTTTTGTTGCCCAGCTTGGTTTACGGAATGAAAGTTCAAACTCCACGGGTTTTTCCGGGGTAATTTCAAAAATGATCTCGTCGGAAAAGGGGTAACGCGTCTTTTGTTCTATGGTAATGGAGACATCTTCTATCCGAGTGGTAATTTTTGAGGGGCCATATAACACGGCCGCCATGCCTTCTTCCGTTTTCATCCACATTTGATCCAGATAGTACGCATAGTTTTTGGTATAGTTGGGCACACAGCAAACGGCGGGTTCCGAATGGGTAGGCGAATATTTAAAACGCGGTTCCTCTTCCTCCCCTGAAGCGGTCCGCCCATTAAGGATATAACAATTATCCGACTTGCCATAAGTAATGGCCGTTCCGTTCTCATTACGGGAACCCATCATGGCGTTAAAAGTCAATTTTTCTGCCTTGTCGGCAAAGTGGGTCTCTCCGGTCTTCCGTAATGCCGAACAGTAAAAATCCCGAAGTTCGAACATGGTACAAAATTCCGAGGCGGTATCCGCAGGGTCCGCTTTTAGGCCGGAAATCCACTCATTGCCATGGCCAGCTCCACTGGGTAAGATACAATGTCCCAATTTGTACATTGCATTTTCATAGGCCATTTTCAATTGCTTATGTCCCGTATTATAATAAGCGTTTAAAAGACTGCGCAGGTGTTCATATGTATGTACAGCATGACCGATGAACAAAGAGTCCCGATCCATAAGGAGGGGATAACGCACGTCATTGAAGGATCGGTTGATCCCATAAGTAGAAAAGGCTCTATACAGATAGGTGGCATAATCCTGATATTTGGAATTTCCGGTAATCCGATACAAGGTTTCACAGACATCGGTCATCATAAGGCCATGGGTAGCCCCGCCGAACGAATTTTCGAGCTTAAAAGGGTTCTTTTTATCCTTATTATAATAATCCATGGTTAGGCCCATTGCTTTTTCCACGGCTTTTAAGACCCTTTCTTCCCATGTGAACTCATAATAGGCCAAAAGCATCCTAAAAACAGTGGTCTGCGCCCACAGTTCCCCATTAGATCCTTTATGTTTGTATCTAAGGTTCCTTTTATAAATGCCGATGTACCCGTCCTTATCCTGTGACCCTAACAGATTTTCCACTATTCTTTTACTCTCTGCAATGGCCTTGGCATTATTTACCAAAAAGGCATGGCGCACAAAACCATCCCACCAGTTCCCGATGGTCTCCGCATTCCACCACATAATGGATTTTTCCCAAGCTTCCCCGGTCAGTACCAAATCGCCCATTTCCGGAACATCCTCCAAACCTCCACGCCTCATGGTACCATAAAGATCATCTTTCTTTATCCCGGGATAAAGCTTAGGTAGCGCCCCTACAAGTCCATGATCCAAATCCTTCTTCATAAATTCAAAAAGCCAGCCTTTCGGCTGGGTACTCCCCGTTGGGAACGCCGTATACTGTGGTTTTATCGGATTTTCGACCGAATCAAAAAAGGTCAGTTGATCACTATCATTTATTATTTCAATTTGATTCTGGTCAATCTTGGACAAAAAATCGACTCCCTGGGAGCTCTTGTTTTCGGAGCAGCTGTTTACCACGCACATAAAGAATAGGATTGAGATATATTTCTTCATTATTCTACCACCTTGGGTTATAGCAATACCCACTTAAAGAATAGCATTTTCAATTGGGATATCGTACCATTGATCGGGTTAAAATTATAAAGAGAAGACCTCGTTCCGGAAATAGATATTATCCAGAAATGCGCATATTTTAACTAAAATATTAAAAAATAGGGATTACAATGTTCAAAATAGACGATATCTTACTATCCTCGCAGTTCGGAATTTCGAAATGCGGTAGCCGTCATACCCTTCAGTTTTTTAAAGACCCTATTAAATTGGCTTATACTCTCAAAACCACATTCAAAGGCAATTTCCGCAACCGGGGCATCTTTTGTGAGAAGCAATTGGCATACATTTTCAGTCCTAGATCTATGAACAAAGTCCACAAAGGAATGCCCTGTAGTTTTTTTGAACCATCTGCAAAAAGATTGTGGAGTCAAATGCGCCTCACCCGCAACTGCATTTACGGTTAATCTGAGATGCAAATTTTCCAAGATATACTTTATGACCCTTTCCGATCTTTCAAAGCCATGCTTCCGTTTTAGGGAAAGTGAATAAGTCTTTTTGGACAAGACCTTCCCTCCCGGATCAATGGCTAAAAAATCCAGTATGGTTATTAAACTTGCCAAGCGATTAGCTCTGGACTTTTTCGAAAAATTTAAGAAAAGTTTTATGAGCGCATCACTTGCACGAAATTGAATACCTCTTTTGGAGGCTTCGAACAACGGAAAGAAATGACTGCACTCATGGATCTTTTCAAAAACCCTTCGATTAAAATGGATAACAATGGCATGGCAGGGATTTTCCTGAAAGCTATCGGAAACCCAGTGGTGCGGTAGGTACTCCCCTATCATTACCAAATCACCGGAACTGTATGGCAAAATACTGTCTCCCACATATCTGATACCTGTACCTTGTAGTATTAAGGTCAGTTCAATCTCAGGATGAAAATGCCAATAGGGATCAAATCGATCTTTTTTGATATTGAAAAAGCTGATAGACTTTTTGTTATCCTCCAGATGTAGTAACTCCAGTTCCGGCCACATGGGCATAAATTACCTATAATATCGCATTTTTGGTGTTTTTTATGATAAAAATTGGAGCATACGGTATACTAACTGTCCAAAACCTATTGGTGTCTTATCACTTTTCGTCCATTGGAAATCATTTACTTGGGTCAGAAGTCAATTTGAGATATAAGGGCTGCTATTTAAGGTAAATATCTGGTTCAGGGATTAGGTAAAAATCTTAAAATGGAAAACAATGCCAAGGTCCCCAATACCATACAACCCGATTCAGGATCCTTCCGCCAAGGCGATATGCCGATTAAAATCATTTAAAAATCTTCCTATATTCCTTCGTTTTCTCATTCTTAGTTGTAAAAGTGATTTAAACTTTTTCATATTGGCTAAAAAATTGTGGTTTTATGCCCATATTTTGTCTTTTTCTCCCTCCGTAGCCCCGCTATGAAGCTCTAAAAAATCTTCATTTGGACACAAAACCACTAATTTTCGCTTCAATCAAAAAAGTTTAAATCACTTCGTATATAACAAGTCTTGTATTTTTCTTTTAGCTTGGAATTTTGCATTTTGCGCCCAAAGAGTCCTAAATACAACCGAACAAAATGGAAAAACAGACAAATTCCGGATATCTCACAAAACTAACATTGGTAGCAACCCTGGGAGGTTTGCTGTTCGGTTATGATACCGCCGTAATCTCCGGCACGGTAGGCGCATTGGAAAGTTTTTTTATACTTCCCTTCAACCTCGGGGAAACGGCTGCAAATTCAAGACTGGGGCTAGTGGTATCAAGTGCTTTGATCGGATGCGTCATAGGGGGCTTGTCCGGTGGCATCATCAGTAAAGGACTGGGAAGGAAAAAGGGCCTTATTTTGGCGGCCATTTTGTTTTTGATATCCGCAATTGGTTCGGCGATGCCGGAATTGTTTGTTAGGACCATAGGTGAAGGGGACCATACTTTTATTTACCATTTTGTTTTTTACCGGATTATTGGTGGTATCGGCGTGGGGCTGGCCTCTATGCTTTCTCCCCTTTATATTGCGGAAATTGCCCCCGCCCAAACTAGGGGAAAACTGGTTTCCATGAATCAATTTGCCATTATTTTTGGAATGTTGGTCGTCTATTTTGTGAACTACTTTATTGCCAAACAAGGTGACGATTCTTGGTTAAACTCCACGGGTTGGCGTTGGATGTTTGCTTCGGAAACCATTCCGGCCCTACTCTTTTTATTGCTTTTGTTCATTGTGCCGGATACTCCAAGATCGTTAATGCTACGATCCAAGGAACCAAAGGCTCTGGACGTACTTACCAAGATCAATGGGGAAAAGCATGCCAACCTTATCCTAAAGGAAATAAAGGGCTCCCTGGTAAGTCGTTCTGGGAAATTGTTTTCCTTCGGGATCGGTGTCATCTTAGTAGGTTTAATGTTATCCGTATTCCAGCAATTTGTAGGAATCAATGTTGTGCTCTATTACGCTCCTGAGATTTTTAAGACCATGGGATCTGGAACGGATGTTGCCCTTATGCAAACTATCATCGTTGGAGCCGTTAATCTGGCATTCACCATACTGGCTATAATGACGGTAGATAGGTTTGGGAGGAAACCTTTAATGATTATCGGCGCTCTAGGCATGGCCATGGCCATGTTCGCCCTTGGTACCGCTTTTTTCACCCAATCCGTTGGACTGTTCGCCCTTATCTGCATGTTGCTCTATGTGGCTTGTTTTGCGATGAGTTGGGGGCCTGTGACTTGGGTGCTCCTTTCCGAGATTTTTCCGAACAAAATTCGCGGTAAGGCAATGGCGGTAGCCGTGGCGGCCCAATGGATTTCAAATTACCTGGTATCCTGGACATTTCCCATGATGGATAAGAACACCTTTCTCCTGGAAAAGTTCAATCATGGGTTTTCGTACTGGATATATGGGCTTATGGCCGTATTGGCAACATTGCTCGTTTGGAAATTTGTGCCCGAAACAAAGGGGAAAACATTGGAAGAAATGGAGAGGATTTGGGAAAAACGATAATTCGTTATTTCAAGAATTACCAAGCAAAATAATAGCAATAAACTTCATGTGGTGAATAGATATGGCTATATATCGGACCAAAAACAGCTAAACAAAAAGACACCTTCAAATACAATTTGAATAGTTTTAAAATTG
>JBCBSN010000238.1:0-7092 GCA_039819225.1 Bacteroidota bacterium
ATCCGCGCTTGCCCCCATAATCTTGGAAATTTCCTTTAGGGACAATTCTTCAAAATAGTGCAAGGTAAGTATCGTGGCATGATCCGGTGGTAATTTTTGCATGGCCCTTTTTATCATAGCACTTTGCATATTTCCCGATTCTTCCTCAAAGGTGTTTTGCAAGACATCTGGGGAATGCGGTATATACCCTTCTATCCATTCTGTCTTGGGATAACGTCTCATTTTCTTTAAATGATCCAAGGCCCCATAATAGGCTATTTTGTACATCCAAGTAGAAAATTTGGCATCTCCCTTAAATTTAGGCAAGGCCTTATATGCCTTTACAAAGGCGTCCTGGGCCACTTCTTCGGCTTCCTCCGTATTCTTTACGATACGTACCGCCAAGGTAAACACCATATGTTTGTACCTATCCACTAGGGGCGAAAAGGCATTTGCCTCACCTTGCAACACTTTGTCAATATAATACCGATCCGGGTAAGGGCTCATTATATGTATTCAAATATTGAGGTTCTTAAACTAGGCCAAAAGTGCCCAACCCCATATATTTTGGTTGGTACTGTACAGAATCTTTTTCCAAATTCGCCAAACTCATCCAAAGTTCATCCTATACGACTACCAAGCACGGCCTTAGGTTACACTTTTTTCAAAAAGTTTCCACTTTGGTGTAACCTGGGGGAAAAAAGTGTCGTCCTATGGGCAAATTAATACACAAACTTTGCCCATTGGGCGGAATAAAACAAAATCTATGGCCGCAGCAATTATCATACCCGTTAGTTTATTTATCGTTATTTTTTTAATCACCTATCTCTACTTTTCTACCCGTAATAAAGAACGTTTGGCACTAATAGAAAAAGGGGCGGATGCCAGTATTTTTGTTCGGGGAAAACGAGACAAACCTTCGGGAGTCTGGAAGATAATCATTTTAAATCTGGCGCTGTTGCTCATGGGAATAGGCACGGGAATCATCGTAGGCGGTATCATAGCCGCTAATTTAAATGTGGGTTGGGGGGTGGCCATGCCCGGAACCATTTTCCTAATGGCCGGAACGGGATTATTGATTGGTTTCTTTTTGACCAAAAAAATGGACAAGGAGTAAAAATCTAGGGGAATATACTACAACCTGTTAAAACACCGCAAAGACCACTGCCGTTCGTCAGTGGTTTTTTACTTTTAGCATATGGAAGTTATTGCGACGAATATTGGAAAGTCTACCGTCATTACTTGGAATGGCAAGGAGGAACGGACCGGCATCTTCAAATACCCGATTTCGGAACCATTGCTTCTTGAAAAAGAAGCAGTTGCCAAGGATACTATCTCCAATCGCAAAGTCCATGGAGGGGTGCATAAGGCGTGCTATCTCTATTCTTCAGATCAATATCCCTATTGGAAAGCGTTGTATCCCGATCTGTCCTGGGATTGGGGCATGCTTGGCGAAAACCTTACTGTAAAAGGATTGGATGAGTCCCAGATCCGTATCGGGGATATTTTTAAGGTCGGTACCGCCCTGGTCCAGATTTCCCAGCCCCGTGAGCCCTGCTATAAATTAGGTATCCGGTTTGGTGATCAAAAGATATTACGGCAATTTATAACACACGGTGCGCCAGGAACCTATGTACGGGTACTAAAGGAAGGTGAAGTCGCAACGGGCGACCATTTTCAACTTCATGAAATTTCCCAGAACCCGCTAACGGTAAAGCAATTTTTTGAGTTGCTCTATGCGCGAAAAAAGAATCCGGACATCCTTCACCTCGCCATCACCAATAAGTCCTTACCCGAACACAAACGGCAGGGTCTAAAAAAATATCTCTAATCTTCCTTTTTTAAGAGCATGTTTAAACTCGTTCCTTCCTGATTACCAATATTTTGAGAACCATACCTCGGCTACGCTCGGTACAGGTGGCGTTACTTCAAAATTGGCCAATATCCCGATATTCGCAAACTTTGAAATCTAGCCAGAACCTCAAACTTTTTAAAATCAGTTTGCATTAATCTTAAACAAGCTCCAAGAGCCTTCCCATTTCTTGGAAAATAGTATCTTACAACCCTTTCTGTTAAAAGATTGAACTCGTCTTGAGTTTTTGTTTGTAACAGAGAATTTCGGCTTTTGTGCCCTAAAGAAGGCTTTTTTGAGCTGTATCCGCCTTCGGCGGACGCTGGGATAAAAAGACAAAATTAGGGTGCAAAATGTGAAAATCGCACGTAAAAGAAAAGCTCAAGACGAGTTCAATCTATAAACACGGTAAATTATGGCCTATCCTTGGCATCTCTATCTAATGGCGTGTATCTATGTTTTAGCGGGAACGTTACATCTTTTGGTTCCCGGGGCCTATGTGCGCATCATGCCAAAATATCTACCCAACCCTAGACTTTTAGTAGCACTGAGCGGTTTGGCGGAAATCCTTTTGGGCGTGGGGCTCTGCTTGCCCCTCACAAAGGATATTGCCATCTATGGAATACTACTTATGTTGCTTATTTACATGCCCGTACATTTCCACATGTTGTCCGACAAGAAAGCTGCGGCCGGCATTCCCAGATGGCTATTACTTCTCCGTGTTCCCTTACAAATTGGATTAATGTATTGGGCCTTTTGGTATTTACGGCTCTAAGGCCATTTCCACGTATTCGTACGCTTCCTTGCCCGTAATACAAAAGCCCTGGAATGTTGGACTACATCCCAGGGCTAAAAATCAACTCAACTTAAACTATTGTTTTTGTTTATCCCTTATTTTACCGCTATGTCCTTGTAATAGGTTCCATTGGCATCACTTATCACAATGGTATAGCTATTTCTTCGGGCATTCTTAAAATTAAAGGCTTTTTCAATAATCAATTCGTCTTTTACCGTTTCCTGGAAAAGCAGACGATTGGCATTGTCCACGACTTTAATCTCCACCTTTTCACCCTCAAGATTTAGATAATTAAGAAAAACGTTGTTCGCCACTTGCCTAAAGGTGGGCTTTACATTCTCCTTCTTTTCAATAACCCGTATCTCCTCTTCAATACTTATATTATAGGTGATACTTCTCAAGGCGTTTTCGGCTTTAAGGAAATAGTCCCCATACTCAAGGCTCTTTAGGTCGAACTTCTTAATATATACCTCCGTTTCCTTTACATCCTCACTGAAGATTATGTTACCCAATATATCCTTGATCTGAATATGGGTGTCTTCGTTTTGTGTTTCCCATTCAAATACCAAGGCCTTGGCATTATCATCGGAATAAACGCTAAGTTTTGGTTCTTTTGCCATACCTGTAACCATTACAAGCATAAGGGCAATCGCAGTCGTTGTTTTTAGGATTGTTTTCATAACACATTGTTTTAAGGCCTGCACTGCAGCAGGCGTTGTTAATGATTTACAGGGCAAACTTACTACCGTAATCCTGGCCTCACTACTTCTGTATTTTCCAATTAATGTGCTATTTTACCCCATTTATAAGTTAAGTAATTGTTAAATGGTAATATTAAACATATTATGGGTAATTTTGCATAATCTTGTTCGTTATGGCTTACGTAATTTTATAATAGATACACGTACCAAATGATAGCACAAAAACCTGCTTTTGAGGCCATAGAACCTAGTTTTGGCCATTCTTTTACGTATCAGAAGTTCGATTCGGAAAAGAACAATAAAAACAATATTTGGCATTACCATCCCGAACTGGAACTGGTATATGTAAACGGTGGAAGTGGCAAAAGGCAGATAGGGAGCCATATATCCTACTATAAGGATGGCGATCTAATACTTATAGGAAGTAATCTGCCCCATTGTGGTTTTACCGATGCCCTCACCCTAAATGAGAGCGAAACGGTGATACAGATGAAGGTCGATTTTTTGGGGAACGACTTCTTTGCCATCCCGGAAATGAAAAAAATAAAGGGTCTCTTTGAAATTGCCAAGGGAGGTATTGCATTTTCCGGAAAGACCAAGCGCAAAATTGGCGAAAAAATGGAAATCCTGGAATATCAAACAGATTTTCAGCGATTATTGTCCATTTTGAATATTTTGAACGAACTGGCGGTTTCACAGGATTCCAAGGTGTTGAATGCCGAGGGCTTTTCCATGAAGACCGAGGTTAAGGACAATGACCGCATCAATACGGTGTTCAACTTTGTGAAGGTCAATTTTAAGGAGGATATTTCCTTGGAAGAAATGGCGGATATGGTGAGCATGACGGTACCCTCCTTTTGCCGTTACTTCAAAAAAATAACCAATAAGACCTTTGTACAATTCGTAAATGAGTACCGTCTGGTACATGCCTCCAAGCTTTTGGCCGAAAAACCTATGAGTATTACCGAGGTTTGTTTTGAAAGTGGTTTTAATAATTTTTCCCATTTCAACAAACAGTTTAAGGCGTTTACCGGTCAGAATCCGTCCGAATATCGAAATCAGTTGAAGAAAGTGTTGAATTAATGGCAGATGCGCTCCTAAAAACTATCAACCTCAACCTTCCGGATAGCGATATCGCTTATGTCCCCTCATTTTTAGGAGAGCAACAGGCCTGGAATTGTTTTCAAAACTTTAAGGATACCGTACCCTGGAGGCAGGACACTATCACACTTTTTGGAAAGACACACCTGCAACCTCGCTTGACCGCTTTGTACGCCTCCAACCGAAAGACCTACAGCTATTCCAACATTACTATGACGCCGCTTCCCTTTAGCGGAGAGCTGTTAAGAATAAAAAAAGAGGTAGATGCCCTTGCACACCAGAACTTTACCACATGTCTACTAAATCTATACCGAGATGGGCGGGACAGCAACGGTTGGCATGCGGACGACGAGAAAGAACTTGGAAAAAACCCGGTAATCGCCTCTTTGAGTCTAGGCCAAGAACGTTTTTTTCATCTAAAACATAGAAGACATAAAGAGGTAAGGCATAAAATACTATTGGAGCATGGCAGCCTACTGCTTATGAGGGGGGAAACCCAACATCACTGGCTCCACCAAGTGCCAAAGACGGCCAAGCCTATCGGGGAACGTATCAATCTTACTTTTAGGGTTATCCCATAAAAAAATCGGTCTCTAAAGAACCGATTTTTTTAAACCCTTATTTTTTCGTGAAACTGGGCACTGCCTTTAGCAATCGGGCAAAACTGCTAATCTCCCCGCGCCCAACTTCATACTATTAACTTCAAAACACATGCCAAGGTATATGGGATCGACCAAGACCTTGTTTTTTGGATAAGAGGTCACAAATCCCTTTCCGCCTATAGCAAATAAAATATGCTATAAATCATTCCCAAGTTAAATCCTGCATGGCAAAGCACAGCACCCAGTAAGGATTCCGCAACTCTTTTCATTTGGAAGAACACCAAGCTCACTACAAACATCCCTACCACCCATATTACCGTGGGAACAAAATAAAAGATCCACTTGTCGTTTAGGAATAACAGGCCAAAATGGGCAATATGGGTTACGGCGAAGGCTAAGCTGTCCACATAGGACGCTTTTCTTTCCCCAATAGATTTTGTAAAACCACCATGGACAACGCCCCTAAAGAAAAATTCCTCCCCGATCGGGCTAAATAGCATTCCTGTTGCTCCAATTATCATAAATAGGATACGTTTATCCTGTGCCGATATAATCTTTGGGATGTTGTATGATCTACCAATATACGCGTACCAGTTTTGAAAGGTGTTTCCGTATAATTCCTTTCCTATGAAGTAGAGCAGAAGACCAAGGGCAATTCCCATAGCGAAAGAGGGCATTGCGGCCTTCCAATTTTTTGGTGCTTTAATTCCTATGCTATGTCTTCCATATTTGTTTAGGAATATGAAGGGGATTGTTGCAGAAACCAGCATTATGGCACCAATAGGCCCGTAATTTCCTGACTTACTTGCTTGCAGAACCAATAAAAAACGGGGAATACAGACTACTAAAAGTAGGAATAGTCCAAATCTCCAATCAAACTTAAAATATTTCCCCCAAAAGGGTCGAAGTTCTTTTTTCACTTCCTTCTTTTTTCCTGGTGTCGGTTCCGTACTTAACATGAAAATGGATACTTCCGATTAGAAAAACTCATTTAAGATCAGGATTAGGCGTAGTCCAGCCTTTTACAACTTCATTTCTAAAAAGACTCTCCCACATAGGTATAACAATAATACTACTTATCCCCAAGTATAATAAAATTCTCAAGGGGAATCGCAGGAGCTAGGGCTCTCTTCCCAAAACAGAGCATCCTGTCCCGTTCCAGAATCGGGTATGGGTCAAACCAAAATGACCTACAAAAAAAGGAAAAGTACAATTTGCCCCATCCTCTAAATCTGTATAAAAGTAGGGAGCACCACTTTAAGGTATTGTTAAAAACCCTTTAGCTCAGCACAATAAATCACATCTTGCATCCTTAAAGAAACGACTTTGGGCTTTAAACCAATTAAATCCAAAATCTTGCGATACGCACTGTTCGCCGTAGGAGTATTGCTCTCAGGTGTGTTCCTATTTTTTCTTAGCGTTTACTTTGGGGCCTGGGGCCGTATCCCTAGCAAAAAAGAACTTGCTGATTTTGAGTACCAAAGGGCATCTGAAGTTTATACGGCGGACAGTGTTCTTATCGGAAAGTATTATCTGTACGATAGGCAACCTATTCCCTATTCCAATTTTCCCCAACATCTCCTAGCAGCCCTTGTTTCCATTGAGGACCAACGATTTTATGACCATTCCGGTATAGACTATCCCAGCCTAGGAAGGGTAGCCTTAAAAACCATTTTGATGCGGGATAAATCCGCTGGTGGAGGCAGTACACTAACCCAGCAATTGGCCAAGAATCTCTTTCCGAGAAAAGATCGTGAAACCAAAAATGTAGTGGTACACAAAATACAGGAAATGATTATGGCCGATCGTTTGGAAAACCTCTATTCCAAAAAGGAAATCCTTGAGCATTACCTGAATACGGTTTCCTTTGGGGATAATACCTTTGGTATCGAAAGTGCTTCCCTAAAGTTTTTTAGTAGAAATACCAAAGATCTTACCGTGGAAGAAGCCGCGACCATAGTGGGTATGCTCAAGGCCACTTATGCCTACAATCCAAGGATTCATCCGGAGAAAAGTTTAACCAGAAGAAATTTGGTTTTGCACTCCGTTTGTGCCAATGGT
>JBCBSN010000239.1:0-7086 GCA_039819225.1 Bacteroidota bacterium
GGCATAGTCCACGGTCTGGAGGCCGTTGGTTCCGGCATAGTCCATGCCCGGGGCACCTCCCACCTTCTTTTGGACCAATTGCCCCAGTTCGTCATAGTCGTTATGGACAATGAGTTCTTGCCCGCTACCGCCCACGATACGCAAGGTAGTTTCCCCATCGGGGCCCGGAAGGATGGTCGCGTTGGTCACGGTGATACTTCCCGTGGCTTCCAGATCTGAACCGATGTTTCCCTGGGAGGCGCCGTTCCAGACCACGTCCGCCGGGGTGTCCCCGTCCATGGGACATTCGTCCCCAAGGGATGCGTCCCCGATACACTGCGTCTGGGCCAATAGGCGCCCCACGTGGTCATAGGTGAAGTTGTCCAGGGTCACGATGGTGTTGCCGTTCCTTTGGTGCAAGGTACGTATTTTTTCGGGCCGGCCTACGAAATCCAGTTGGGTCTCCACGATGTCCACGGTGCCCAGGTATTCGTTTTCGGAATAGGTATAGATGGCCCTTCCCTTGGCATCGTAACGGGTCACGGTATTGATCCATTGGGCCGGGGACTGGTCCAGGACCCGTACCCGGGATACCGTGGGCAGTCCCTGTACGTTGGAGGTACTGGTCTCCCCGGGACGACCCAGAAGATCCACCGAGGTGGGGGCCCCCGTGGGCAGGAACCACTCCCTGTAGGCATCGTAGTAGTTGATCGTGAGTACCTCGGTGATATTGGTGGTGGGGAAGGCCTGGTGGTCGTAATACAAAACGGCCCCGCCGGTGCCCACGCTGGCATCGGTATCCTTCTGGACCACCCAGTTCCGGTTGGTGCTTTGGTCCACCCGTCCCTGTAACGCCTTCCGGTCGTCATCGTCGGCCATCTTGCCGGTGATGGCCACCCGGCCGAAGGCATCGTATTTGGTAAAGAGCCATTCCCCATTTTCCCTTTGGACGGCGTCCTGGGTCATGATCGGTAGGTCCAGTTTGTTATAGACGATATATTCCCAACCTTTGCCAGGGATCTTCTTCTCCACCAAACGGTTGCGGTGGTCATAGACGTATTGGTAGCCCAGTTGGTCCATACGGTCGTTCAGGTCGGCCAGGTCCGTTGTGGTGGCCTCCATCTTGGGGGGCAGTACATAGGTGAGGTTGTCAAAATCGTCATAGACGTAATAGGTGTCGTGCGCCTCGACTACGCTCGGCGACCCGTCACCCGGGTCTACCAGGGCATAGGTACGTTTGAGCACCACCCGCCCTTGTTTGTCCGTAAACTCTTCCGTGGTATGCAGTTTATCGGTCGCCGGGCCTGTCGAAGCGTGGTTTTCGTCCTTGGTAATATTCATGTAGAGTTCCCCCTGGGCGTAATAGCCTACGGGATTGCCTTCACCGTAATCCCCGTATACTAAGGTTGGGGTATAGGTATTGTCCGCAAAGACCGTATTGACCTGGAACAAACGTACGTTGTCGTTGTCCGCATGCCCGGGATCTAAGGGATCATGGGTATTGACCAGGTATGCGAACTCGATGCTATGGTCCTCCCCGGAGGTGTTGAGTTTCCAGGCCTCCCCGGGGGCCGCCTGTTTCAGCACCCGGTTCAGGGGCGAGGGTTCAAAGTGTTTTTGGGAATAGGGGTTTACGTCACTGCCGGAGACGTTCGGGAAATCGGCCCCATAGGTATCCGGGGTGTCGTAATAACCGCGTGTCGACGCTTCCATGTCACCGGTAACGAAATGGCCAAAGTCCGTGGACTGCTGCCCATCGGTAACGGGGAGCCATTCCTTGTCCATACGGCCGTAATCATCATAGCCCATATGGGTCACGATGTCCCTGCCGTCCGGGCTCTGCCGTATGGCGTTCTGCTGCATGGGCCTGCCCAGGCCATCGTAATAGGTAATCTGTTGTATAAGGTAGTCACTTTCCGTAAAATGGGGGATTACGGCATCCGTTGCCATTCCCATCTCCGCTGCGCTCCTCTGATAGGTTCGGGTATAGATGTAATTGTGGTCGGAGGGATCCGAGGAAACCGGGGCAACGCAATCATTGGCGGGGTCGGTAATCGAATCGCCATCGCAATCGTCCACCGGGAGTGGACCGGCTTTCCAACCGCTGCCCGGACTACCGCAGGAAGTAGTCTGATCTATGGCATGGCCGTCGTTGTCCGCGTCCAGGTACCAGGTCCGAAAGGCGTATTCCCCGGGATTGCCATCATCACAATCGTCCACTGGGAGCGGACCAGGTTTCCATCCGCTGCCCGGACTACCGCAGGAAGTAGTCTGATCTATGGCATGGCCGTCGTTGTCCGCGTCCAGGTACCAGGTCTGCGACATGTAAACAAAGGGATTATCATCGTCACAGTCTCCCTCGCCGTCCACCGCCAGCACATAACCCTCCCCCGGACTTCCACAACTTGTTGTTTTAGAAGCCGAGCGTCCGTCGCCGTCACCGTCCTTGTACCATATGTCCCCGCTATTTATACTTACGTCTATGTAGCTGGAAACGTTGCTCCACATATTATTGGCACTTCTATAGGCCCTTAAGTAATAGCGGCCGTTCTGGGGCACCGTATAGTTGGGGTCCGAGGCCGGGGCAGAGGTCAACTGACCGGTTGGATCGGTGCCCTGCCAATACCAGGTGATGCCCGGGCCGGGTAATCCGTTCTTGCCCAGAATCACCGGACCGCCACAAGGGTCCGAAACCTTTACCGGGGCAGGAGGGGTATCCGGGGGTATCAACGGTACTATTTGGGATATCATTACCGAAATTGCGGCCTCCCCGTTATAGCTAAAATATAGGGTCTCCGATCGTGGGCCCTGGGAATTCTCATCGCAAATTACCCTGATACGGTCGTCACCGAACGGTTCAACGGTCGCCCACTCCGGAACGTTGCTCCAAGTCAGGTTTTCGGGAAAACAAGGCGTGGTTACGAATTCCATGTCCAAGTATTCTGTACCCCCTTCGGGCAAAAACAGCAGGGAGCCGGAGATGCTTTGCAGTCGACAGGATTCTTGGGCGTATAAAGTGTTCAGAACTATGGAAAATAACAAGACCGCTGTGGAAAGTACTTTTCTCATGATTTCTTTAGTTTGCTTTGTGATGGTATTCATAATCGGTAACCAGGTTGTTGCCCGAGTCCCTTACCTCCTTTAAGCGGTTATACTCGTCATAATGATAATAGATGGTATAGCCGCGGGGGTCCGTAATACTGGTGACCCCTATTAGCGGGTCATAGGTATAAGTGGTGATAAGCGCATCCGGGAATTCCTCCCTAAGATGGTCCAGGGCCTCCCTAAGCATACCTTCCTTACCGTTGTAGTTGCGTTCCCCGTTAGGGCCATAGGTGTCCATGGTCCTATCGTTGTCCAAATCGGAAGCTGACCGGGCAGCTGAGAATAGGCCAAGTTGTATTGGATCCAGATCGGTATCGCTAAAGTTCTCCAGTTTGGCTATGGGATATTCCTGGTTATACCCCCATACGTAGCTTATATGGGAACCGTTGGCCTTGGAGACCTCCAGGGGATTTCCCCTATTGTCGAAACGATGGTAACGAATGCGGGCCTCCAGGTCGTTGGTCCCGGTAAGGGTTTCAACCACCTCCGGCAATACCGTGTTGCCATACCAATTCCTATAATTGGTCCTCTGCGCAATATTGGACAAAGGAATGCCGTCCGGGCCATCGATCCGGGTCTCGGTCTGAAGCGGTTCCGTGGTTCGGTTGGCGGCCATCATTAGATCTACGGCCTCCATTTCATCGATACCAAGGACATCATAACCCAGGGAACCGCTATTCTTGACGTCCGCGGGATAGTAGTTCCTGGTTTCCAGTGTTTTACCGTCACTACCGGTAAAAAGGGTACGCGAAATGTTCCTATGGGTCCTTGGAAACACCGTAAGCCCGTCATAGTAATGATCGGTTGTCGTCACAAGGCTATCACTTCCAAAATAGTCCGTGACTCTCGTATTGTCCAAGTGGGGGTAATTGTTGGTCACGGTATACCTATAATGCAGTTTATTATCAAAATTGGGCGGCCCAACGGTCATTACAGGGGTCGGATCGCCCCCATAGGCGTAGAAAACCCCACCCCCAACGTCTATGGCCGGCGGTTTCAGTTTAAACACCTCTTGCCCAAAGACCTGGAGTTGGTCATCGTTCCTTGATGTACCCCTTGCGGATATAAGGCCCTGAATGGAATTTTCCACCTGGGTCTGATGGTATGCATTGACCGTTTGCCTTTTAAGTGCGCCTAAATTATCGAAGACCAATACCTTTTGGACCTTGCCATTAAGATGATTTGACTTTAAAAATGGAGGATAAAGTCCATCTAGGTGGTTCTCCTCCACGGAATTATAAAAATAGTGATCTGTTCTGCCTATACTGGCCCCATCCCCATCCAAGCTGGTCTCCGTGACCATGGAATATGCCACATGTGGCGACTGCGAAGCGTTAAGGGGTTGCGGGAAACGTTCCAGAAAACTACAGTAATTGGAAGTTCCGAAAAGAGCATCCTCGTAGTACGAGTAATAACTGAATATCGGGTCAAAATGAAGCTTACCGGAGGAATAGGTATATGAATCTCCACAATTATCGATCCCGTTTTGGGAATAGGTATATTCTTTTACCATATCGGGAGCCGTCCCGTTGAAGGCATAATCTTCCACTCTGTCTACACGAAGCCCTCCCACTTTTTTGGCGAAGTTATTGGTCAATACGGAAGCCGGGTAGGCCATGGTCACGGACAGATTGGAATTGGTGACCCCGTTGAGGATATAGAGTTTATAGAAACCCGGGGCCAGACTGACCGATATGGACTCCGAATAACCATCGTTAAGGGCAATTGGGCTGGAACCGCCAAAGTAGGTTTTATTGAACATTCTTTTGCTAGGGGTGTAGTTTTCAATATCGTACCAGTCCAAGTCCTGGGGGCACTCCGATTCGAATATTTGTGGTATGTCCCCGCAATCATCCGCTACGGGGATCTCTTCCCCATCACATCTGAGCAAGGCCACGTATAGGACGCCGTCATCGTTGTCCCCGGGACCGTGGGGGAAACTTGGTGCGCTGTACGAGATTCTAATATCCCTGGTTCCCGAACTGTATATAGGGACCACGAATTCCCCTCCCTTGGGGTTGTCATTAAAATACTCATCGTCCCAATAATCGTAGGGATCCAGGGGGTCGTTGCCGCCAATAAGGCTACCCAATACCATGTTATTGAGTTCAACGCTGCTCTCTGTGGTCTTGATATCGTGTAACCCGTATTTAAATTCGGTTCGACCGCCGGTGGGATAGGTAATCCTGGAGAGCGTACCGTTTTTACAGAACGATAGGTTCGGGGTCCTATCGGCCCCGGGGAGGTTCCTTATATCGTCCGTGGATGAACCCTGACCGTCTTGCACCAAGATGGTTTCTTCGGGGATGAGCCCCGTATTTCCCGATCTACCATTATAGAATCCCCAATAATCCTGGGCAAAAGATTGCTGGTTGGGTACATTTTCAGGATTAAAATAATCAAAAGAGTAGGTCTGCCTTTTATTTTCCATATAGGGCCTCTTGGTGATACTGTCCAGTTTTAGGCGTATATCGTCCTGTGTAATCGGCGTTATATGGTCGATGTCTATGGACGGATCGGACTTAAAATAAGACTGGTGCAGTTCCCAATCGATCCCATTGGCCAGCGATATCCGCTCCAGAGCATAGCGTGCGCTTAAGTCCTTACGTTCCGTAGTACTGCGGTGAAAAGAGACTACCTCTCGGTTATTCAGTTCTATGGAGGATAGGTAGTGCTGGGCTATTTGATAGGGCGTAACGGTACTGGCATCATAGTTGGAGGTTGTGGCGCAACTAGATCTATGGGGCGATTGATAGAGTAGATAAGACTGACTACCAGTGGTTTTGGGAGTATACTTTTCGGTCGTCCAGAAATCCGCATAATCATAATGGAAGTCAATGGTGTCCTTTCCGTTGGCGGATATAATCCGGGTCAGTTGCCAGGAAGAAATGTATTTTTTCCGGTCGTCCTCCCCGGAGGAGTCTATGAAAATGTTCGTAGTATCGTACCTGCCAAAGAAATATTGGTTGCCCTTCTCGTCGATAATGTGCCAACTGGTTATGCCGCCACCTTCAAAGTTGGTCAGGGATCCGGAATACGATATGTCATAGTCCATTCCATTGTCGCAGTGTGCCTCTCCGGTGACCGGGTCAATATAGATGGTACCGGACATGCCACCAATGTTAAAGGAAAAATAATCGGGCTGTGTATCGATCTCTCCCTTGAAAATCTGTTCCTCCAACAAAAAGTAATCGACCAGACTTGGCAGATAGGCAGGGCTTATAGGTTGGTATGGAGTTCCGGAATTAACATCCCAGTCCCATGGAATCGGTGTCGGGTTCGTCCCATAAAAGGCATCCAGCTCGTTGTAATAGGTATAGTAACTGTCATAATACTTTGCGGCGGGGCCGATCACGTGGTCGGGCTTGCCATTGGTTACCCTCGAGATTACCCCACCTGCCTGTAGGGACCAGGCCAGCCCCACCTGGGTCGCAATCTGGCTTACCCTTATTCCCCCGGCGTCATAGTCGAGGGAAATTGGCAAATTGAACTCCCGGCCCTGAACGGTGTATAAGGGAATACTGATATTGGGACGGCCGGTGTACATATTCAAAGCAGTATTGCCGTATTTGATAAACTCTTCCGCTTCCGGTGAGTTGGGAACGATATTCGGTAATTCCTGGGCCGTTAAATGGGTTATATGGAATGCCATCCATAGAAGGGATATGGGCAACGAAACTTTTCTCATTTGATTGTATATTATCATTGGTTTAGTACTTGGGGCGGGTCATTACACACCTGACACCATTTTCAAAGATCTATCTCCAAGAGTCCTATTTTATTCGATATTCCAAAGACATAGGGAACAAACTACTTGGCCTTCCCTAGGTATCGCTTTTACAGCTATTGAACACTTAAAAAAGATTTTTAGTTAGATTATATGGCGGAACTCTTTCTCCAAGGGCAAGGCCGCCATTAGCTATACTTTTTTGCAGCTCTACTATAAAAGTCCCTAAGGCATTGTCGTTAGGATTTAATTGTTATCTATTTTTAGTTTCTAAA
>JBCBSN010000240.1:0-7069 GCA_039819225.1 Bacteroidota bacterium
ATTGGAAATTTGTAATGTCTTTTGATCATAACGATCCGAGCCATAGGCACTACTTCTTAACAAATTCCATGTCTTTACTTCATATTGCCCAATGTCCAAGGCCTGTTCGGGATTCAAGGCTTGGTCGAATATCAATTGTATGGATGAAGTGTCTGTCTTAAGTGCCATGGGGAACGTTAACGGTTTTCCGGTATAACGTACACGGTAAAGACCACCCCCTCGTAACATTTGATTGGTACCCCATGCGGACATTCCACATGCATACAACTGTCCATCCCTAGGATTGAACCTACCCCGCATGATTCCGGTTAAAAATGTAACCCCTGGTAAATCTATTACCCCGCCCTGTATTTGCCCGTTCACTTTTTCACGCAAGACCATTTGAATTTTACCGTAACCGTAGGAGAAGCTCAAAAGTGCTCCATTCAACGGTCCCCATTGCTCGCTATTTACCCAAAGGAGTTCGGATGGGGAACGGTCAAATTGCATATCCAGCCAAATCATAGGTCTTTCCATAGCTTGGCGCGTGGTATCTTTTGGAGGTCCGTACCCCCACATATTCCCATAGAATTTACCCTTCCCATCTACCCAATTAACACGGTTCATAGGATTCCAAAACCCCTGTTGATCGGTCACCAAAAAGCTGCCATCCGGATTGATACACACTCCATTGGCCGCTCTAAAGCCAGTAGCGATAATATCGGTTCTGGATCCGTCCTTACTAACTCTCAAGAGGGTGCCATGTTGAGGCACCAAGGCCTCCCTGGCATGGCGACCACTTTTCGCGTAATAAAAATTGCCTTGCATATCCGCCTGTAGGCCCATCGCAAACTCATGGAAATGATCCGTAACCTGATGGTCGTGATTAAAACTCTCGTAAAAATCGGTCTCGTTGTCCCCGTTAAAATCCCTTAATCGAACCAATTGATCCCTACAGATCACATATATCTCGTCGTTTAATACTTTTAAAAGTCCGGCGCCGATACGTTGCCATGTCAATTGATCCCCGTTATCCGTTAGTCCGCTTATCAACCAAACATCTCCATCCGTTGTACATACCACTGCATTATTGCTGTCCCCCATAAAGTCGATACCGCTTAATTTCATCCTACACGACCATGGATTATCAAAGGGAGGGGTCAACCGATCTACCGCAAAAACCCCGTTTTCATTTCCTAAGCTTATTGCAGTCTTGATCTTCTTAGGATAATGTGCCGGACCGCCTTGTGTATATTGCGCCAAGGATTCCAGTGGCCTTGAAATGGCAAATGCATTTAGATTCTCAACATTGGGAGATGCAATGAAGAGTTTTATTTTCACGGCTCTTCCGCGCTGTACTTTGAGCACAACGTAACCGTCTTCCTTAGCCAGGGAGGCTCCCTCACCAATAAGGGCTACTTCGTTCCGTACCGGGGCTACCTTCATTTTTAATGTTGCGGTAGTGGGACTAATCTCCAAGTTCCGTGTAAAAATAGTTTCCTTGCCGCGCTCTTCCACACCCAGTTCTTCCAAGATTTGGGTATTTCCCACGGTATAGGAAATAATAGTATGGTCTTCATAATGGTAAAGCCCCTTATAATCCGCCCATTTTTTAGGAAGGGGACCAAAGGCTCTACCATCACGCGCCCGAAACCTTATATCGTCAAAAGAACCTGTTTCGGGATTGGCCCAACCAGGTCCTACAGGGGTTTGGAAGTGAAGTTTTCCAACCGTTCTGGGATAGGTTTCGTGCTTATCATTCAACAGAATACCGTCCCAATCTATAAATCCGTTTCCGGTCCATCCGCCGGCCACCCGCATTACATCGTGGTCGAATATCATCCATGCCTTTCCCTTGGCCACCCCGCCTTCTCCCCTGTCCAAACGAATGGCAATGCCCTTGTAAGCAAAATTATTCGTGCTATAGTCTTCATCCGGATAGGGCACCGGCCCAGGGGAATGGTACCGCTTTGGCCCGGTTTCTTTATCGACCAATTCATACGTGTTTATCAGAAAATTTCCATAATCCATATCTGCCCATGGCTGATGAGGTTTGGGCTCTGGTCCAAATGAAGTTCCTTTGGGCAGACCCCCCAAATAACCTGGGGTACTTGCCGTGTAGGTTTCCTGTTTGTTTTGCCTAATGTATTTGTGACGGATATAGGAGACAACGTCATATTTCTCTCGGGGCGTCAATGCCAATTGCGGTGGCATGGAGCCAAACCCTCTAGTTATGGTCTGGTACATAGAAAAGGGGTCGCTCCCACCCTTTAAAGACTGTTTCCAAAATTTGGTGGACAATGGAATTGAGCCTTCCTCATTTTCCGTTCCGTGGCAATTTATACAGACATTGGAATAAATCCGTTTCCCTCTTTTGAAGCCTTCCTTATCTGAACTGGCGATCAAACCGGCATGGTCGATATTTCTTTCGGATTCGTTCATATCCGACTCCGAAAGCACATAGGTGATATGGGATCGGTCTATTGTAAAAGGTACATCGGATTGTTTTTTTGCTCTAAATGGAAAAACAGAATCTTTCATCTTTATTTTTCCAGAGAAATCATCTCCGTTGAACATTCCTTCCAACTTGGCAAAATCTCCAAAAAGCGAAAAATTTCCAGAAAAGGAATCAAAGGTAATGGAGGCGTCCTCCAAATGAAAAGTCCCCCAATCCAAAGAGATCATGGAAATGTTATGCGCGTTACCGTCACTTTTCAATCTGAGAATTCCTCGTGGGTTTTCCTCACCAAAATCAATTTCATAGTCCCAAGAAGATTCCACAATGGTATTGGATTGGCAGCCCACTAGTGCAAAGCAAATCCAAAGAAACCATGAGATATGGCCTCGGTGTATATTTAGCCACTGATACCATTTCATCTCAGATATCGTATTCCAAATCATAAAATGTTATATGGTACGTTTTGCGTAGCAAAACCCTAGGTTTTGCCACAAAGAATTAGGTATATCCTGTTAAAAATATAAAAAAATAGTGCCCCAAGTCCAAGAGATACTATTAAGAAATATGGCAAATATGCGCTTTCAACTGGTGAAACACCTCGGTGGGTTCTATTTGAGCACCCAGTGTTGCGGAAGTATTGTTAGTAATAAAAATGGGGTAATCGTCCAAATCGTCCGGAATCCTTCCATGGGAACCCTTTATTAATTTCGCATCCAGGGGAATAATGTCCATCACCGTTCTAAACCCTAACTTTTTTTTGATCAACTTCCCGATTACCTTGGGTATTACGAATTTGTCCTTGGGATCTGTTCGCATTTCCACAGGATCATAGCCCGGTTTTTTATGAATGTCCACCATACGGGCATAGTCCGGAGCCTTGACATCGTCCATCCAAAAATAATAGGTGAACCAAGAGTTCTTATCCGCCACTGCGACCAAATCCCCACTGCGCTCATGCGTCAAATTCGCTTTTTCAAGCGCCTCATCGGATAGCACCTTTTCCACTCCAGGTACCTTTTCCAATAGATCTTTTACCTTGTTCTTAATTGTTTTATCGTTTAGATAAACATGGGCTATTTGATGGTCAGCCACAACAAAAGCGGGACTAGCCCCTGCATCTAAGAGCTCCAATCCCCTTTCGGTACGTATGTTTATATAACCTTCTTCCCGTAAAATCCTATTGAGGTGTATGGGGTTGTCCACATTGGTAATCCCATATTCCGAAAGCAGGACGATGTTGGCGTTCTGTTTTTGATAGTGCGCTGCTAATTGCCGCACTACGTTATCAATTTCCTTAAGATCTTTGGAAATGATATCAAAATCAAGGCCATACCGCTGAAGATTATAATCCAAATGGGGCAGATAGACCAAAGTCAAAGTGGGATTGTAAAGTTGATCGGTCCTAATGGTAGCATCGGCAATCCATTGACTTGATTTAATGGAGGTTTTTGGACCCCAAAAATGGAATAACGGGAAAGTGCCCAACTCCGTCTGAAGGGTATCACGCAGTTCCGCAGGATAGGAATAGCAATCGGGAATCTTACGGCCATCGGCCAAATAATTGGGCCTTGGAGTAACATTGTAATCCGTGCTGGCGTACATATTATACCACCAAAAAAGGTTGGCACAGGTAAAATCCTTGTTTTGTCGCTTTAGGGCATCCCAGATTTTTTCGCCCTGTACCAGCTTGTTGGACTGCCTCCAGAACTTCACCTCGCACTCATCCTTAAAATACCATCCGTTGCCCACTATGCCATGTTCAGCAGGGTACTTTCCCGTAAGATAGGTGGATTGTGCACTGCAGGTAACCGCTGGAAGTACGGGTTTGATGGTTGTATGCGCACCATCCTCTAAAAACGATTTGATAAAAGGGGTATGCTCACCAATGAGTCGCTTAGTGAGACCTACCACATTAATAACGACGGTCTTTTGCATACGCTACAGTCTCTCCTTTACCCATTTAATCTCCCGCACAATGGAATCAGAAAGCTCCCTTTTTAGATTTTTGGGCAATACCTCCCAAGTGTAGGTCTCTATTTCCAAGTGTTCCGATATTCCGGGATGCCGTTTAAGATAGTCCATGACTTTGAGAATATGATCCTGAGTGGAGAACAAAGTACCGAACCGTTCCAAAAAAATGGGAACATGAAAGTGCGCCCGTAACTCTTCAAAATCCTTTTTTGGTACCAGGATAATGGGCAAATCGTTATAGGTTTTCACGGTATCCCCAACTTTTTCGGTTACCTGATGTAGATAGGTCGGCTCATTGAACTGGGCCAGATTGTCCCAAATAACGGCATTATCCTTTTTGTTGGAAAGAATTTTCAAAGCCGCACTTATCTGGATTTTGCCAACCCGAATTCCTACATCGTTTAGTTTTTGAAACGTGTCCTCCGGTTCCTCATACGCGAGTGAAAAATGGCATATATCATAACAAAGGGTAATGTATCTTTTGATTACCTTTTCTAGATTTCCTTCGCTATTTCCAAAAGAATCCTTAAGGCCTTCAACAGCGATGGGAACCAAGTACTTATTAAAAAAGTCCAACACTTCTTGGGTATTCTCCAAAAGTCCGTCTGGCTCGGGTTCAATATCCAAATGCAGGTACTTTCCGGTCTTCTGTTCTAAATGATACAATTGGGCAATAATCTCGGTAAGATGATCGGCACCCCTACGAAACGCTTTCTCTTTGGTCGACTCATTGGCATGCCAGTGCTTATAGCTAATGGGCGAGGTAGATATCCCTCCGGACATCCCTTCTGGAAGCAATGCCGCCAACTGCTCAAAAAGGCGTTTGGTATAGGTCACCCTTTCCCGGGTTGTCCAGTCCGGGGCATGTACCTGCTCCTTTACCCTTTCGTTGTGGAAATTCCCGTAGGGAAAACCGTTCATCGTAAAAACGTAGACATCGTTCTGCGCCAACCAATCCCGAAACTCTTGAAAATTAGACCCCCGACCCAGTTCTTCACTCGCGGTATTGGACAAACGCAGCCCAAGACCAAATGGTTTATCGGGCGATACCTTCGCCTTTATTTTGGGAACAAATTGTTTTAGACTGCTGAGGGTGGTCCTCCAATCCTGTCCCGGATGGATGTTGGTACAATAGGTAAGATGATGCGCCCCATTTGTATTCATTATTATCCAACTTTCACTTTGCAACTATCATTGAGGACGGTAATGGCCTGTTGCATTAAACTTAAATCAACGGTATTCACATCTTCTTGAATTCCAATTGCCGAAATAAGGGTAATACACAATTCCCCACCCAGATGCTCCCTGAACTCTTCAATACCCTGCAACAATTGTGAAATTTCTTTTTTTGATGTCACCGGGATACAAAGGTCAAATCCCATGATTTCAAATACGCGAAGAATGCGTTCTTGGGTTCTTTTTGGAATAAGGCCGATAAGTTGGGCGTAGGTAACATCCAGGGCAATGCCCTTTGCCACTGCCTCTCCGTGCCTTATGGTATAATTGGTCATTTGCTCTAACTTATGGGCGGCCCAGTGACCAAAATCAAGAGGCCTTGAGGAGCCCGTCTCAAAAGGATCCCCACCATAGGCAATATGTACCATGTGGATTTCCGCACACTTATAGATCATGTACTGCATGGGATCGGCCTCCCTTTCCCGAAACCTGAGCGCATTGGCCTCCAAATAATCAAAGAATTCCGAATCCTTGATCAACGCCACCTTCACCGCTTCGGAAACCCCGGCAATCCAATCGCGTTGCTCCAAGGTGTCCAAAAAACCCATATCATTGATAATGGCATAAGGTGTAGCAAAAGTTCCCAAAAAATTCTTCTTTCCAAAATAGTTGATGCTGTTTTTTACGCCTACGGCGGAATCGTTCTGGGAAAGTACCGTGGTAGGAATCCGAATCAATTTTACACCACGATGTGCAATGGCCGCCGCATACCCTACCATATCCGTTAGGGCCCCACCTCCGATGACCGCTATAAAGGAATGTCGGCAGATGGAAAGTTCGTTGACTTTTTCCAGTATGGTATCCACATTGTCCGGATCGTTCTTGCTCTGTTCCCCTCCGGGCATAACAAGACTTCCGGTAAACTGCAAAACACTCTTATACGCCTTGCAATACCGTTCAATATCCTTTTGTAGCTTGGGATGATGCTTCGCTACCCCACCATCGATGACAAAGAACACCTTACTGGCCTTATCCTTTTTATAGCTTTCAAAAACTTCCTTAAAAAGAAGGTTTTCAAGGGCAAATAGCCCCTGAGTAAAATACAGTTTGTATTCGTAGTTGACGGAAAAATTCTGCTGTATCGGTTTAAATCGCATCGGTTCAATTTAAGTAACGGCGAAAAGCTTGGCCAAAAGTAAGGACAAAGGCAATAGGAGCAATATTAAAATACCGTACCACCAGACAGAAAAACCCACTGCCAGAGCCGCATTCAATACAATTAAGGAAAGTACCCCCGCTATTACAGCCTTCTTGATGTTACCGGGCGAATTAGATCTGTAGGCCTTAATTAAAGGTCTAAATATCAAAAAGGCGAATAGTATTAAAAAAGGCAGTACCTGTACAATAGCCCCCGTTTTATCCATAATACTAACTATAACGCCTAAAATGACCAAAATGTATAATACGCCCGCCCAAATAATATGG
>JBCBSN010000241.1:0-7020 GCA_039819225.1 Bacteroidota bacterium
ATGAAGATTCGGGCTTTTATTTCGAACAGCTCGAAATCTTGATCGATAAATCCAGTTCCTGCGGCAATTTCCTATTGCTAAGCTTTGCCATGCTTTCCTTCACAGCATTGAACAACCTAACAAAACTATATCATAAACTTTTGTCCGTTCCCTTGATGTTATTCATGGCCTATTTGACTACCATAGGTGTCACTGTTTCCAGAATATACGTTTCGCTTGTTGTTGAACCCAAGGTAGAAGAACTCATTGGGACAAACCCTAACTGGATACATGAGGCTATTGGAGTCGCCACCAATTTATCATTTCTAATTCTCGTTTACATACTCTTCAACAAACTAGTTCAAGCATACTCCTATGAAAAACTTACATAATCCGCTTTGGCTTTTTATCATCAACACACTTCCCATTTTGGTAATGTGTTGCCTATACCTAGGGCAGTATTCCATTATTAAAACCTTGCTTAACGAAGAAAGTATTGGGTTATGGAAAAACTTTGGGCTAACAATTGGCACCTTGGGAATACTGAATTTTGTTTATGCCGTTTACCTGATGATTTCCAAACGGGAAGTATCTATTTTTTATGGAATTGGTGCTCTTCTTTGTTATATACCTTTCATTTATGTTTACGTCAATTACATAGATGGGATTTTCCCTTTTACTATTCCAAGATGGATGGTTTCCGACAATGTTGCTATTTATGTTGGCACTTTTTTGATGCCTACCTTGGCATATGCCCTATTTATCCTGGTCTCACATTTTACAGCTCCCACTAAAGACCATAAAACATGGATGAATTTTGCAACTGCCGCAATAGTTCCGGTGACCTGGTATTTATTTTACTTGGTCATCGTTCCTTTATGGCAACCCATTGGGCATGATTTCGGAAGTCACACCATAGTCATTTTTACAATTCTGGCTACACTGATCTTTTTGTTCTTTCTTGTTCGGGGTATTTATGTTCTTGCTACTAAAAAAAAAGAAGATTTTGGGAAAAAATATGAATTGGTATGGAAAGTACCTATCTGTATCCTATTCCCGATTATTGGTCTTGCCGCGAACAACGGATTTCTTTTCGGGGGAACCATCAATAGTTCCTCGGGGATATTTGGGAATTTCAATGGCCACGGGTATTTTATCCTAGCCATTTTGAATGGTATCCTACTATGTATTCCTCAATTTAAAAGCACGTTTTATCGATTGGTCCTATTTGTTGGTAAATGTATCACCTTCTCTTTTACCTTATACTTTTTCATTGTCTTTTTGCCCTTTTTACCCCTTTCCGTAATTGCTATAGTAGTGGTGGGAATCGGTTTTTTAATGTTAACACCGTTGGTGCTGTTCATAGTCCATGTAAAAGAGCTTTCCATGGATTTCAATTATTTGAAATCAAGGTATTCCAAAAAGATCTTATACGGGATTATGGGGCTTGGCTTTTTGATAATTCCCATAGCCATCACACTTTCCTATAAAGACGATAAAAAGGTATTGGAGGAAACTTTGGACTATGTATACAGCCCAGATTACAATAAAGAGTATAACATAAATGTTGAATCACTACAACGTACTATAGCTGCCATAAGACAACATAAAGATGGTAATGGTATTTTAATAGGTTCGAACCAAACTCCTTATTTGTCCACTTTTTTCGAATGGCTTGTTTTGGATAATCTGACCCTTTCCGATAGGAAAATAACCCATATCGAAAATATATTTCTTGGAGAGGTGTCCGCCGATTTCAATTATCAGGATAGACCGGGAAACGTGGTTCAAAACCAAGGTGTTTCCATTACCGGTTTATCCACAAAAAGCACGTATAACGAAAATCAAGGCACTTGGACAAGTTGGGTAGATTTGGAAATTACGGACACCATTGGGGATTCCTTATTTACTGAATACGCAACGAACTTAGAATTACCGGAAGGCTGTTACATCAAAGATTACTATCTATATATTGGTGACCGTAAGGAAATGGGAATCTTGGCAGAAAAGAAGTCGGCTCTATGGGTTTTCTCCCAAATACGGGATGAAAATCGCGACCCGGGAATTCTGTATTATCTGATAGGAAACAAGGTCGCTTTTCGAGTGTTCCCTTTTGCCCGGAACGAAATTCGAAAAACCGGGATACAGTTCATACATAAGGAACCGGTATTAGTTCAATTTGATGATTGTGCCGTTCCACTTGGCAATTCTAATGAATTGCCCAAAAGATCAAGTTTTGAAAATGAGAATCTCATTTACGTTTCGGCCGGTGACAAGAAAAAATTACCAAAGGTTCAACGGGAACCTTATTTTCACTTTATAGTTGATGCTTCATCTAAAGCGGAAAACTTGATTGCCAAACATTTGATCCAAATCGGTTCCTTGCTTTCCAAGTACCCGGATTTATCCAAAAATGCCAAAATCAGTTTTACAGGCAGTGGGGTAACTACCCTAAAATTGGATGATAACTGGAAATCGACCTATCGATCGCAAAAATTCAAGGGTGGTTTCTATCTAGACCGTGCTTTAAAAAAGATTTTCGTAGATAACTATCAAAAAAAAACAAATAGCTACCCGGTCATCGTATTAGTCACGGATAATCTTGAAAGGGCCATTTTGGATAACGACTATTCCGACTTCAAAATGGCCTTTCCCGAGTCGAACCACTTTTATCATCTAGAAACAAATGGGCAATTGGCCGCTCATTCACTTATTTCCAATCCTTTGGAAAAACTGGAAACGTATAGCACCCTTAATCTTGGTAAAACTGTTTTACGATATGATTATGGCCAAGATTCGGTGGCTCATCTCAGCGATAATGGAGAGGCAAGTATTATCCTAAAAAAAATGGTTTTTGATGAGGATCAAGATAAAATCAAAGAAGCTAACTGGAGTATAGCACTCAATTTGCAGGGGCAATGGCAGTCGCAACTGCTACATCCCGAAAAAACAGAAAAGGAATGGTTAAGTTTGGTCAAAAACAGTTTTAAATCGAAAATAATGACGCCGGCTACCTCCTACCTGGTAGTTGAAAACGAGGCTCAAAAAGCTATTCTTAAAAAGAAACAAGCCCAGATATTGGCAGGCAACAAATCTTTGGATCCTGATGAGAATACCTCAAGAATGAGTGACCCTGGCATACTTATCTTAATGTTAGCACTCGTTTTATTTCTATGGTTAAGAGAGAAAGCTACGACTTCAAAAATAGCTCCTTGAATGTTACGACAAAATCTTTATCACTTTTTCAACAAATCGGAACGAGTTTGCTCCTACCCAAGGTATGGCCATGACTTTGGCCTTTGGCGGTTTGTTTTGGGTACTTTTCTTGGTTTTGAAATCCTTTTGGAATTCATCGAAATACCCCCTGTAGATTCCACTTTGTCTAAAAAATCCTGATTCTAAACGGGTTCCATTAGAATTAGTGGGAAAATCGTTACATTACGCCAAATTTTAACACTAAAAACCATTAACTATGGAAACTCAATTGCAGAACATTGCAAATCGGGTACTGGAATACGTACCCGGAATTTTAGGAGCACTCTTGGTGCTCTTTATCGGTTGGCTCATTGCCAAAGGCATTAGGGCCCTGATTATCCGATTGCTCAAAAAGACCACTTGGGACGAGCGACTCCTAAAAAACGGTACTATGGGCAACACCAACAAATTCATTGGCAACATTTTTTATTATGTGGCCATGATCGTGGTTATCCTTATCGTTTTGGAAATCCTGGGCGTGGACCAGGTCCTGGAGCCCTTGGAGGCCATGCTGGAAAAGTTTCTTGGATTTATTCCCCATTTAATCGCTGCCGGACTCATCGGTTTTGCCGGATACCTATTGGCCAAGTTTGTGTCCAATCTTGTGAATATCGGGGGCAACCTTTTGGATCGTATTGTGGACAGGACCAGTTTTAAGGATACCGATAAACTTGTAGCTATACTTAGAAGAATCGTTTTTATCCTAATCTTTATCCCGTTTTTGATACAAGCCTTTAATGCCCTGCACCTGAGGGCCATTTCCGGGCCGGCCAATGATATCCTTAGCGGGTTCACCGCAATGATCGGGGAAATCTTGGTGGCTTCCGCTATCCTATTGGTCTTTGTTTGGGGTGGACGATTTTTGACCGATTTTGTGGAGGATCTCTTTAAAAGCTTGGGATTGGACAGCACGGCGGAAAAAATCAAGATTCAAAACATGATCGGGGCGGATCAGTCCCTCTCCAAAATAATCGCTAACCTGATTTATTTTTTCCTGGTCTTCTTCGGGGTAATTACCGCAGTGGAAATCTTGGGACTGAATCGACTTACACACATTCTGAACCAAATTCTTGAAATTACGGGCCAGATTATGTTCGGATTGGTAATCCTGGCCATAGGCAACTATATTTCGCTGCTGATTCATGATACCATGGCCAAAGCGAACAGCAATGCCTTTGTGGCCAGTATTGTCCGGTGGGCCTCGTTCTCCCTTTTCCTGGCCATAGCCCTACGTACCATGGGCATTGCCAATGAAATTGTGGAACTTACCTTCGGCTTGATATTGGGCGCCTTGGCGGTAACTGTAGCCCTGAGTTATGGTCTTGGGGGACGCGAAGCGGCCGGGGAACACTTTAAGGATATCATTGCACGGTTTCGATCGGACGATGGTAAAAAAGAGTCATAGCGCACCACTAAATCGATGAAAAATGAAAAGCCCTGAAGTATACTTTGGGGCTTTTTTTGTTGGATGCCAGATGTGAGATGTTAGACGGAAGACCGAAGACCGAAGCTAAAAACACTGAACTACAAAACGAAGGAAATTCCAAAACACAAATAACAAACCAGCCTGCCGGTTGGCAGGTTCCAAATCCCTAAAAGAACCTCAGGAATTTGGGGCTTGATATTTGGAATTTATGCATCAAGTGAACAACCTAAAACTTTGAACCTGAAACCTTGAACCATAAGCCGCTACTGCAGATCACTATTCCTTCCCATCCACATACTCCTGTAAATAGGCATAGCGTTTGGTGAGCTTCCCGTTTTGGGTCATCCGCGCCCTTTTCAGTATGCCGTCCCGATCACCATTAAAGAAGGCGGGGATAACGTTTTTTACAAAGGCCTCTCCAAATCCTTCGCTGGCATCTCTTGGAAGTTCTGCTGGTAGATTGTCCACCGCCATAACGGCAATGGCCGATTTGTTTTTGTAATTGACCTCTTTTTCGGTATTGGGATTGTACCCATAAATGGGTTTGGCAATCGTAGATGCCCGTATGGTAGTAGCTACCGGGCCATCGATATCACAACTGATATCCGCTACTACCTTGATCTTAAAATCGGGATGTTTGGCATCTTCCCGCGTGATGAGATAAGGGGCACCTTCACCATAAAAATGCCCGGCAATGTAAAAATCCGTGACCTTGGCGAAACGAAAAAATATGGACTTGTACTTTTCCGGATGCTCAAAAAAATCGGCCATCGTGCCCCGAGTACCGTCCATTCTTGTATTGTAACTTGATACATCAATTTGGCAATACACCGGTTTTGTAAATTCCGTACCCAAATACTCCTTTACGGAAACCGGGGCGAGCCCCATGCCATCCAACATTTCCCTGGCACCGTTGCCTACCCTACCTTTACCTGTCAAAAGAATTTTTATGTTGGGAAGTTTAACTTTTTTGAGTTCTTCGATCAAGGCCTTTTGATCCTTGAGCATACGGGCCTTGGGCAATTTATACAGTCCAAACTTTAAGCCATAGGTACGTATGCCGTTATAGGCCCCCACGATTCCTGCATAACGTCCAAAAGCTACCAAACGGACACCTTTGGCATTGGTGATGACCTCATGGTCGTACAACTCGATATTCCTTTCCAGAATGGCTTTGAGTAATTTCCGGTTATAGGGTTGTTTTTTGATGGTGTGGGAAAAGAAAAAGTACTTCTTATGAGGAATCAGGTTTTTGATCGGCACTTCCTTTACGCCCAAAAGCACATCACATCGTTTCATTTTATAAGCTACCGGAAGACCGGCCTCCCGGTATTCGTTATCCATAAAGGTACGGATGGGCGAAGGTTCCACAATAATCCGGGCCTCTGGATAGTTGTCCCGTATCTGTTGGCAAATCTGTGGAGAAAGTACCGTCCGCCTATCCGGTGGGGTCTTGCGCTCCCTGATGATTCCGAATGTAATCTCCATTCTGGTATAAAATTTGCACCAAAATACAAGGAATCCCCTGCAAAGCCAAGTTTTTAGTAGCTTTGCATCCGTGCTAAAATGTAAATGATGACGGACGGCGTTAGGGATAGTAGCGGTTACCCCGCTGTAACGCCAAAAAGCGTTATAAGGCGTAAAAGCGTATAGCCCGACCCTTTGAAGCCTTTTGCGGAAAAGGGGAACGCCCAAAAAATCCTGAAGATAACCAGATAGTGTTCTTTGAAAAATACAATGAGGTGAATGAGGTCCCGAAAAGAATTCGGGACGCAACCTGCCCGCTGGCAGGCAGGTTCGATGAAGCGAATCGAAGATTCGAAAGAAACCTAGGAGTGCCAAGGGAGACCCTTCGGCTACGCTCAGGGTTCAATTCGACTACGCATCCGCCTTTGGCGGACGCTGTCTCATTGAAGGGGCCGACCGGTTTTGACAGCGAGACCAATGGCCATGTAAGCAAGCCGAGCGCTGGGATACAGCTCGTTAATCCCATATTCCACATTTTTAATTGGCGATAACAATTACGCTCTTGCCGCTTAATCTGAATTATAGTAAGATGAGCCTCGTCTCTACAAGGTAGAGAAGCGAGATGTTCCTGAATAGCCCTTGTTGGCGGCGATTCGTCAAGGAGCACCATAAAAGTCAACATAAGGGTGCCGTTCGCTTTGGCGGTACCACCAAAACCTTAAGAAGCTAAGTGCAGGTTAGGCCGTTTCCGGCCGGGCCTACATCGAAAACTAAGCGGAAACTAAGCTTGTAGAAAGCATTGCGATTGCTTGTTTGGACGAGGGTTCGACTCCCTCCGGCTCCACTTCAAAAGCCACCTTTTACGGTGGCTTTTTTCGTTTCGCCCTCGGGAG
>JBCBSN010000242.1:0-7017 GCA_039819225.1 Bacteroidota bacterium
GTCTAGCCGAAACTATCTTACAATTCTCATGAAACCGAAGTTTGTATGATAGTAACCTATAGGACAAACTTCTTAAAAATACGAATATTTTAAGGGGTATTTTTTTAGTTTTATTAGGGGAGGAATTCAATTTTTTAAGCCAAAATGCTAGCATTGACACACTCCTTTGCAGTCTGTTTTGAAATTTTTCCCGGGACGTAAGCGGAATCTGAACGCACGAGAATATTTGTTCGAAGTGTTCCGAACTTGAATAATGGATAAGCATTTGAAGGTCGAAAATCCTCTTTCCTTAATCCGCCGAAGGCGGGAAATGATTTTCTCTTAATCTTACAGATTTGAAGAGTTTCCCCGGCGTGCCTAAGGCGGTCCGGGGAACAGAAAAATTCGGTTATTCCGATTATCCATTATCACTTTACGGAAGAATGAAAACACTGCATTTAGTACGGTTCCTACTGTTTTCACAGTCCTCTAAAACCGATATCTTTTTAATAATCGATTACACCTAAAACTCAAACACCCTACCATCATCCGCAAGAAACACATTTTCAAAGAGTTGAGATGCTTCTTCCAGGAAAAGATCCAAAGACGTATACCTTGTGGAATAATGCCCTAAGATCAAATGGCTAACTTGGGCCATTTTTGCAATTTCAGCGGCCTGCCTAGCCGTGGAATGTCTTGTTTTTTGCAGCAGATGTTTTTCGGAATCAAGGAAAGTGGCCTCATGGTACAAAACATCCACTCCCGTAATCTGGGGTACAATATCCGGTTTAAATCGGGTATCGCTACAATAGGCATAGCTTTGGGACTTCGGCGGATCCATAGTAAGTACCGTGTTGGGCACTACGCTTCCGTCTTCCAGCACCACATCCTTACCGTTTTTGATATTACGAAAGTAAGCTTTGTCAATATTGTGTTCCCTAACCGCCTCCACGCTGAGCTTTCGCTCTTTCGGTTTTTCCTTGAACAAAAAACCGTTGGTGTAGACTCTATGATCTAAAGGAATAGTATATACGGAGATAGAATCGTCCTCAAAGACAAGAACACTTTCCCTAGCTTCCAATTCATGGAAATACAAGGGGTAGTCCGTCCAGGAATCCCCAAGCTTTAACAGTAAAGTAATGGCCTCTTTGATGCCTTTGGGGCCATGGATATGCAACTCCTTACTTCTTCCTAACATTCGAAAACTGGATACTAAACCCGGTAGGCCAAAAAAATGATCTCCATGAAGATGGGAGACAAAAATGTGATTGATCCTCGAAAATTTTATCCGGTGCTTTCTTAATTGTACCTGGGTTCCCTCGCCACAATCTATCAAGAACATATGCTTCCCTATTTCAAGGACTTGGGAACTTGGGTTGGTCATAGCCCTGGGTGTGGCGGCATAGCAGCCTAAAATGGTGAGCCTCATATATCGTGGAAATTAGAGGGCCATTTGTAGAATACCCAATTTCCCAACTTCTTTATCCCTATAAAACATGGGTTGTCCCTACTACATATGGAGTTGTTATGTGGGGGTATTAGTATTAAAAGGCATCTCATAAATCCAAATCCCTTTCTATATCTTCCATTTCAATGATGTCCCGTGCCTCTTGCACTGTTGGCACTACACAAATCTCGTCCGGTATCTCATCATAGGATACGCTTTCCGAAACTAGGACAAAAGATTTATTGGTGGCCCTATGGTTATTGGAAATCTCTAAGAACTCCAATATATCGCCGGCACTTAATTTTGAAAACGAAAATAAGTTAACAATGATATGGTCATTCCTTATAGAATCATAGGATTCCTTAAGTTTTTCCAAAAAACCCTTTAAGGAATTATCTTCCTGGTATACCAAAGTGGTATTCCCCTGCTTATCCAAAATCATAATTTCTATTTTATTTTGGAGGCCAAAAGATATATGACCGCCATGCGGATAGCCACTCCGTTTTCTACTTGATCCAATATAATGGATTGTCCTGAATCCGCAACATCGCTTGTTATTTCCACACCTCTGTTTATCGGGCCGGGATGCATAATGGTAATTTCCTTTTCCAGACTGTCCAATAGTGTTTTGTTTACACCATATTGTTGGGTGTATTCCCGTGTAGTGGGGAAATAACTAATATCCAGCCGTTCATTTTGAATACGTAACATATTGGCCACATCGCACCATTCCAAGGCCTTTCTAAGATCGGTCTCTACTTCCACCCCCAAGGAACTTATATGCTTGGGCAACAAGGTACGTGGGCCACACACCTTTACCCGGGCTCCCTGCAGCTTTAACGCAAAAATATTGGAGAGGGCTACTCTTGAATGCAGAATATCTCCTACAATGACTATTTTTTTACCGGTTACCGAACCTAGCCTTTCCCTAATGGAATAAGAGTCTAACAATGCTTGGGTTGGATGTTCATGGGCACCGTCTCCGGCGTTGATTACCGCGGCGTTCACATGCCTTGCCAAAAAGATTCCGGCACCTGGGTTCGGATGGCGCATGACCACCATATCCACCTTCATTGAGAGAATGTTATTCACCGTATCGATCAAGGTTTCGCCCTTTTTCACCGAGGACTGACCGGCCGAGAAGTTCACGATATCTGCCGAAAGTCGCTTTTCCGCAAGCTCAAAGGACAGTCGGGTACGGGTACTATTTTCAAAGAAAATATTGGCTATGGTAATATCCCTAAGGGAAGGTACTTTTTTAATGGACCGGTTAAGAACTTCCTTAAAATGATCTGCGGTCTCAAAAATGAGTTGAATATCCTTTTTATCCAGGTATTTGATTCCCAATAAGTGATTTACACTTAGTTCACTCATTTTTAGTTGGATATTAAATAAATAAGGTCCTCACCATCATTTTCTTCCCACATAACCTTTACTTTCTCGTTATTGAAGGCATCTACCTGTCTTCCCCTATAGTTGGGCTGTATGGGCAAATGTCTACTAAAACGACGATCGATCAAAGTGAGTAATTCTATTTCCCTGGGGCGTCCAAAGGATTGTATAGCGGTAAGTGCGGCCCTGATACTTCTGCCGGTATAGAGTACATCATCAATAAAGACCACCTTCTTATCCTCGACCAAAAAATCTATCTTAGTGGTATTGGCTTCCAAAGGTTTTTCACCCCTTCTAAAGTCATCTCGGTAAAATGTGATATCCAGTAAGCCAAGATCGATCTTTTGTACGTCATATTGTTGTTGAAGTATCTTTTTAAGACGATGGGCCACATAAATGCCTCTAGGTTGTAGGCCAATGAGTACGGTATTTCTAAAATCCAGATGATTCTCAAGGAGCTGGCAGGCCAAACGATGCAGGATGATGTTGATTTCCTTTGAAGAAAGTAATACTTTTTGACTCATGTAGTAGACCGTCTACCCTTGGATATACAAAAGTAGGGATTATTCCTTCCCTAGGCAATTTTGTCTTTGCTCGGACAACGCTGTTTTGAAATATGCACATTAAGAAAAAGCCCGGACAATTCTAGTCCGGGCCTTCTTTCATCTTGATAAAAAACTGGAATTACTTCTTTTTTGCAGCTTCCATTTTATCCTTTAATGCCTGTAATTGCTCGTTGGCATCCCCAAGGGTGGGTTTGGACTCTTCTGCACTGGCAGAGGCCCTTTTGGCCGCCGCCCTTACATTTCGTCTTTCTTCTTCCTTAAAGATTGCCGTGTGACTGGCAACTACTCGTTTGAAGTCCTTGTTGAACTCAATGATCTTAAACTGGGCCTCTTCGCCCTTGCCCAGTTTCTTACCATCTTCCTTCTCCATATGGCGCTGGGGCACAAAAGCGGTAATATCCCCATTAAAGGCTATAATGGCACCTTTGTCCACTATTTCGGTAATGGACGCTTTGTGGACGGTTCCTTCGGCAAACTCCGTTGCGTATTTATCCCATGGGTTTTCCGTGGTTTGCTTATGGCCTAAACTTAGTTTACGCCCATCAACGTCCAACTCCAATACCTCAACGGCAATGGTATCCCCAACGGTGACAAATTCCGAAGGATGCTTTATTTTCTTGGTCCAGGAAAGATCGGATATATAAATCAAGCCGTCTATACCCTCTTCCAGTTCCACAAAGACACCAAAATTGGTGAAGTTTCTAATGATTCCTTCATGTCTGGAGCCTACGGGATATTTTGTGGTAATATCCGTCCATGGATCTGGGCTAAGCTGCTTGATCCCTAATGACATCTTGCGATCTTCCCGATCCAAGGTCAACACCACGGCATCGATTACATCGCCCACTTTTACAAAGTCCTGAGCAGAGCGCAGATGCGTGGACCATGACATTTCCGACACGTGAATAAGACCTTCTACGCCTTCCACGACCTCGATAAAGGCACCATAATCCGCAATGACCACCACTTTCCCTTTAACCTGGTCGCCAATTTTAATCTCATCACTAAGGGCATCCCACGGATGTTTTTCCAACTGTTTAAGTCCCAACTGGATCCTGGATTTATTCTCATCAAAATCCAAAATAACCACATTGAGCTTTTGGTCCAAATCCACTACCTCATTGGGATGGTTGATCCTACTCCAGGATAAGTCGGTAATATGGATAAGACCATCCACACCACCAAGATCTATAAAGACGCCATAGGAGGTAATGTTCTTGACCACACCTTCCAAGACCTGCCCTTTCTCCAATTGGCTTATAATTTCTTTTTTCTGTTCCTCTATATCCGCTTCGATCAAGGCTTTATGGGAAACCACTACATTCTTGAACTCATGGTTGATTTTAACCACCTTAAATTCCATGGTCTTTCCTACGTACTGATCATAGTCGCGTATTGGTTTTACATCGATCTGGGATCCGGGCAAGAAAGCTTCTATCCCAAAAACATCCACGATCATACCGCCCTTGGTCCTACACTTTACAAAACCGCTTACAATCTCTTCCTTGTCATGGGCATTGTTTACGCGTTCCCAAGCCTTGATGACCCTTGCCTTTCTGTGTGAAAGGACTAGCTGTCCACTTTTATCCTCCCGAATATCTATGAGGACCTCTACCTTGTCCCCTACTTTTAAACTGGGGTTATACCGAAACTCGTTCAAGGAAATGACACCCTCGGATTTTGCATTGATATCAATGATGGCCTCCCGCTCGGTCATATGTACCACCTTGCCCTCTACTACTTCCTCATCGGCCGTATCTACAAAATTCTCGGCTACCAAATCCTCAAACTCCTGAAGTTTGGCATCTTCTACACGTTCAATCCCCTGCTCGTACTTCTCCCAATCAAAATTTTCCAAAAAATCTTGGGGATCATGTTGAACGGGAGCTTCCGTTTTGGTCTCTTGTACGACCTCCGCAATCTCTTCTGCCGGGACCGTTGTTTCTTTTTCTTCAGCCATTTGCTGATTTTGTATTTGTATTCCAAGGAGTTTACAAGAGCTGGGCAATACCCTTGGAAGTGGTTTAAATATTGATTTTCAACACCTTTTTCCTCTTGATTTTTTGCCAAAAAAGGATGGCAAAAGTACAATTAAATAATTGTTTTACCAATTACCGGTACGAGACTTCAATGGATTGGTAAGCATTTCTAGTTTTTTTATCGTAAATCCCTTGGGATTCGTTATCTTGACCCCCGTATATTAACCGTTTAAATTAATACAACTATGAGCGTAAAAGCAAAGTATCAACCTGTTTTGAATCTTGGTGAGGAACTGGGAATAAAAGATGGCAACGTCACCGAAGAAGGTGGAATCCTTAAGATAAAGGGCGAGGCGGGTACACAATACGAAAAGAACCTATTATGGGACAAGATAAAGGAAATAGGAGGGGAAAACCCTGCCGACCTAATGGCTAACATTTCCGTGGCGGACACTTCGGTGTTTCATAGGCATACCGTAAGGAGCGGCGAGTCCTTAAGTAAAATTGCCAAACACTATTATGGTGATGCCATGAAGTACCAGCAAATTTTCGAGGCCAATACCGATCAATTAAAAAATCCGGACCTCATACACCCAGATCAGGTATTGGTGATTCCCAATCCGTAGGACGGCAATTCAACTTTTAGAAATAGGGCACCTATAAGGTGCCTTTTTTGTTTTCCAGGACGCCGAGACAATAATTGTACAAACGTTGAAACTGTTCTTCCAGCCCCATATCGCTATTGTCCAACATCACCGCATCACCGGCCCTTTTTAAAGGGGAGTGTTTTCTGTTGGAATCTATAAAATCTCTTTTTTCCACATTACGTAATACCTCTCCATAGCGTACCTGCTCTCCCCTATTCAAAAGTTCCTTATAGCGTCTTTGGGCCCTTTTTTCAGGTGATGCCGTCATAAAGATCTTAATCTCTGCGTGGGGGAAGACCACAGTCCCAATATCCCTCCCATCCATGACGACGCCCTTTTCATTGCCCATTTCCCGTTGCATTTGTACCAGCTTATTACGAACTTCCGGAATTCTGGCCACCTGGCTCACTTGTTTTGATACCTCCAAAGTACGTATGGCCCTTTCCACATTCTCACCGTTGAGGTACATTTCGGATAGGTCTTCGGATGGGTTGCGGATAAATTGCAAATCGATCTTTGGAAGACGATCCAGCAAGGACTCAACATCATATTGTTCTTTCTCATCCAAAAGACCTTCCCGCAATGCATAAAGGGTAACCGCCCTATACATGGCCCCCGTATCAATATATATATAGCTCAATGCTTTGGCCAATCGCTTTGCGATTGTACTTTTTCCGGTAGAGGAATACCCGTCTATGGCGATAATAATTTTTCGCATGGGTCAAAAATAGACAGAAATAAAGAATTTCTTGGAACCCACTGTCCCCAAGGTAGGGCTATTGGGGTATTTCGTCTGTTCCATTTTATCATAAGAGCTTGTTTAAACTCTAAAGGCAAAAAACCGTCCCAAAAACTACCCGTTACGGTTTTAACCTTTGTGCATTCCTCTCGCTACGCGCGTTGGATGCAAGAGAGGAACGGTGAAATCGGAAACCCCGGAACAGCGCTCTGAGGAATTCTTTTCAATTAAGGTTAGGTATATGGTATTTCAACAAAAATAATGGATT
>JBCBSN010000243.1:0-6956 GCA_039819225.1 Bacteroidota bacterium
ATGATTTGGATTTACTAATTTTACGAAGTTCACGATCAAGGGTCTGAAATCGTTTTAGCGTCCCTATCACCTTTTAAAGAAAACCTTTGGAAATAAACCTTATTAGCGATACCGTTACCAAACCTACCCGCGGAATGCTCAAGGCAATGATGTCCGCCTCGGTGGGCGATGATGTTTTTAAAGAGGATCCTTCGGTCAATGCCCTGGAAGATAGGGTAGCCCAACTTTTTGGCCAAGAAGCCGCACTTTTCTTCCCAAGTGGAACTATGGCCAACCAAACGGACATTAAGGTACATACCGATCCTGGAGACCAATTAATCTGTGACAAATATGCGCATGTATACAATTATGAAGGGGGAGGGTTCAGTTTTAATAGTGGGGTTTCCTGCAAATTGGTAGATGGCCATCGTGGAATGATGACGGCGGAACAGGTAGAAGCTTCCATAAATCCACCTGATTTTTACCACAGTCCACGTACCGCATTGGTCTGTATAGAGAATACCACGAACAAGGGAGGTGGTGCTTGCTGGGATTTTGATGAATTAAAGCGGATAAAGGCCGTTTGCAAAAAGTATGGCCTTGCCTATCATTTGGATGGAGCCCGGCTTTGGAACGCATTGATTGAAAAAGAAGAGTCGCCCGAACAGTACGGTGTACTTTTTGATACCATCAGTGTTTGTTTTAGTAAGGGGTTGGGATGCCCTATAGGTTCCGTATTGGTGGGAAGCAAAGAGAAAATGGGAAAGGCGCTCCGTATACGAAAAATGCTGGGAGGCGGTATGCGGCAGGCCGGGTACTTGGCCGCTGCTGGCCTCTATGCTCTGGATCACCATCGGCAACAGTTGGCTAAAGATCATAAAAGGGCTAGGGAAATAGCAATCATACTACAGAAAATGTCCTACATAAAAAGGGTGGAACCCGTAGAAACGAATATTGTCATTTTTGAAATTAGGGAAGATTACCTTTCGGAAGATGTTTTTTTGAAAAAACTCCATGAGAAGGGAGTAAAAATCATTGGAATGGGGCAAGGAAAATTGAGGATGGTGACCCATTTGGGTTATACTGACAGGATGCATGAAAATCTTCTGTCCATTCTAGAGGGCTTAAGCTCGTCTTGAGCAAATTATAAAAACCCTTTATCCGGAAGAAGGTTTATTCTACTTTGCAGGTTTTTGATTCCGTTCTCCATTCCGGCCTCGGAGGAATAGCGTTCACTTTGACCCAGAAGTCTTCCTTGGCCATCCCATAGATTAAAGAGAAATTTACCTTCATGATCCGTCTTGCGTTCAAATTTTTTTTCCTGCTTCAAGTTTTGCAGGCTAAGGTTTGCATCCGCTTCACTGGGAAAACATATACTCCTCAATAGGGTTTGGCCCGCTTCCGATTTAAGCAAAAAACGAAAGCCGTCTCCCGTGTCTTTTTCAATGGTAACCATAACAAGCAATTCATTTGTTTCAAAACAGCTTCTTTAAAGTTACAGGTTTTTCATGTAAAAAGCGGATGTTTTTACACTGTTTTAGGAAAACGGTTTTATTAATTCGGTCAAAGGATGGTAGGCCTCTCACTTAAAAAGTCCGTCCATTCCAGGAATATTGGGCATGCCCTCCTTTGCCGTAGCCGCCAGTTCCGCCTCGTTTACTTTTGTGGCCCGTTCTATAGCTTTGTTCAAAGTAAGGACAAGATAATCCTCCAATTGCTCTTTTTCCTTCATAAGTTCCCCATCGATATGTATTTCCTTTACGGTCCTGTTTCCTGTCAACGTCACTGAAAGGAGGCCATCCGACGACTTTTCCTCCAAAAGTACGTTATCCAGCCTTTTTTTGGCCTCCTCCACTTTTTTTTGGGTCTCTTTAAGTTTCCCCATCATACCCATAAGGTCTCCAAACATAATTTAATCTATTTAAAAGGATTACCTTCAAAATTACTAAATTGTGCGGATAAACCATTTATAAAGACCTATGAAAAAGATAGCGCTGATTCTTTGGGCATGTAGTATTTTTGGCGCTTCCTGTGAAGAGCAAAAAAGACATATGGCTGATGTAAAGGCCCCGGTGGCCAAAAAGATTCCCAAGAAATTGACCGCCCATGGCGATGTACGAACCGATAATTATTATTGGCTCAATGAACGGGACAATGAAGCGGTAATGGCCCACCTAAAGGCCGAAAAGGCCTTTTATGAAAATATGACAGGGCACACCAGGGATTTCCAGGAAAACTTGTTCCAAGAAATGAAGTCGCGCCTAAAACAAGATGACGCCTCTGTTCCTTACCTACAGAATGGGTATTGGTACGTTACCCGCTATGAAATTGGAAAAGAATATCCCATTTACGCCCGCCATAAGGGTAGTTTAGATTCGCCTGAAGAAATAATGTTCAACGGCAATGAAATGGCGGAGAACCATGAGTACTTCAGTATAGGCGGTATAGCCATAAGTCCGGACAATACTATGGCCGCATTTGGTGTAGATACGGTTTCCCGAAGACAATACACTATCCAAATAAAAAATTTAAAGACGGGGGAAATTTATCCGGATAAAATAGAGAACACCACAGGAGGTTCCGTATGGGCGGACGACGACCAGACCCTTTTTTATGTAAAAAAAGACCCGGAAACACTTCGTTCGGACAAAATTAAAAAACACCGTTTAGGGCAAGCATCTACCACGGATGCGACCGTGTTCCATGAGAAGGACGAAACCTTTGGAACCTACGTCTACAAGACCAAATCCAAAAAATACATTATTATTGGTTCGTACAGTACCTTGACTTCTGAATTCAGGATTCTTCCGGCTAATACACCAGATGCCGATTTCAAGGTTTTTTCTCCCCGGAAAAGGGGGTTGGAATATTCCATCGCCCATTATCAGGATTCATTTTATATTTTGACCAATAAGGACAAGGCCGTTAATTTTAAATTGATGAAAACTGCTGAATCGGCCACCCATAGGGAGAATTGGAAAGAATTCATTCCCCATAGGGAGGACGTTCTTTTGGAAGACATCGATATTTTCAAGGATTATTATGTGCTTTCCGAACGAAAAAATGGCCTAAACCAATTGAAAATTGTACGTTGGGACGGTTCAGATGAGTATTATCTTCCTTTTGCAAGTGAAACTTATACGGCATATGTAGGCCGAAATCCTGAATTTGAGACGGAGATTTTGCGCTACGCCTATAACTCCATGACGACTCCGAGCTCTGTGATAGATTTTAACATGCACAGTAGGGAGAAGGAAGTAAAAAAGGAGCAGGAAGTCCTTGGAGGTAAGTTTGATAAGGGCAATTATTTGGAAAAACGCATTTGGGCCACGGCCCGGGACGGAGTAAAGATACCCATGTCCCTTGTATACCATAAAGATACCAAGCTCAACGGAGAAACACCTATCCTACAATACGCCTATGGCTCCTATGGCGCTACCATAGACCCTTATTTCTCCACGGTACGGCTCAGTCTTTTAGATCGTGGGTTCGTTTTTGTCCTGGCGCATATACGAGGTGGTCAATATCTAGGCAGGCCCTGGTACGAGGATGGTAAGCTTCTAAAGAAAAAAAACACCTTTACCGACTTCGTGGATTGCTCCAGGCATTTGATAGGGGAGGAGTATAGCAGTCCACGACATTTGTACGCCATGGGCGGATCCGCTGGAGGATTGTTGATGGGCGCAGTGGCGAATATGGCCCCTGAGCTTTATAATGGTATTGTGGCACAGGTACCTTTTGTAGATGTGGTGACAACTATGTTGGACGACTCCATTCCGCTGACAACGGGGGAATATGATGAATGGGGAAATCCCAATGAACAACACTATTATGATTATATGAAATCGTATTCGCCCTATGATAACGTTAAAGCAAAGGCGTACCCCCATATGTTGGTTACCACAGGTCTTCATGACTCCCAGGTACAATACTTTGAACCGGCCAAGTGGGTGGCCAAACTGAGGGAATATAAAACCGACGATCATCTATTATTGTTCGATATCAATTTGGAAGCGGGTCATGGTGGCGCCTCTGGACGCTTTGAGGCCTTGCGGGAAACGGCCAGGGAATACGTCTTTTTACTTGATTTGGAGGGAATAACCGGGTAATTCAAAAAAAACTATTAATTTTGCCCATGGATTTTCGGGATATTCCAACCTTCCTAAGAATCCATAATCTATATCGCCTATATGGAAAAAAAGATCAATGCGTACAGCAATGTCCTAGAACTTATAGGAAACACCCCCCTCATTAAACTAAATCGGATCACCTCAAATTTTAAGGGAAACTTCTATGCCAAAGTAGAAGCTTTTAATCCTGGACATTCTTCCAAGGATAGGGTGGCATCTTACATTATTGAGGAGGCGGAACGAAAGGGTATTCTTTCCGAGGGAAGTACTATCATAGAGACCACTTCCGGAAATACCGGCTTTAGCCTTGCCATGGTAAGCATTATCAAGGGCTATGAGTGTATTCTCGCCGTGACTTCCAAATCTTCCAAAGACAAGATAGATATGCTTCGCGCCATGGGTGCCAAAGTATATGTTTGCCCGGCGCATGTAAGTGCGGACGATCCCAGATCCTATTACCAAGTGGCCAAAAGATTGCATGAGGAGACCAAGGGATCCATTTATATCAACCAGTATTTCAACGAGTTGAATATGGACGCCCATTACAATACCACCGGCCCTGAAATCTGGCAACAGACCAACGGGCAAATCACCCACTTGGTCGCCTGTAGTGGAACGGGAGGCACCATTTCTGGCACTGCAAGGTACCTTAAGGAGAAAAACCCTAAAGTTAGCGTTATTGGTGTAGATGCCTATGGTTCGGTCCTCAAGAAATATCACGAGACAGGAGAGTTCGATTCCAAGGAAATCTATCCGTATCGCATAGAGGGTCTTGGAAAAAATTTGATACCATCGGCCACGGATTTCACTACCATAGACCAGTTCATTAAGGTAACAGATGAGGAAAGTGCCCATACTGCCAGGGAAATAGCCCAAAAAGAAGGAATGTTCGTTGGGTATACCAGTGGAGCGGCAATGCAAGCGTTGAAACAACTAAACTCTAAAGATGCCTTTGACAAAAAAAGCAATGTGGTCGTAATATTCCCTGATCACGGATCGCGTTACATGAGCAAAATCTACAGTGACCAGTGGATGGAAGACCAAGGCTTTTATGATAGCACCACGGTAGGGGAAACCCAAGAAATACAGTTCGTTAAATAGATATTTGGATTTGTTTCCGTAAAAAAGGCTGTCCTGAAAGGGAGCCTCTTTTTATGTTTATCGGACAGTCTATGATGAGAAGGTAAAAATCCATATTTTTGCAGACAAATCAACTGGACTAGATGAGAGATTTATTTGATAGGATTATAGAGAATAAGGGTCCCTTGGGAAAATGGGCATCCCAGGCAGAAGGCTACTTTGTTTTTCCAAAGTTGGAAGGTCCCATCTCCAACCGTATGCGATTCCGTGGAAAAGAGGTCATCACCTGGAGCATTAACGATTACTTGGGTCTTGCCAATTTGCCGGAAATTAAGAAAGTGGATGGAGAAGCCGCCTTGGAGCATGGAGCTGCCTATCCTATGGGCGCGCGGATGATGAGTGGTCATACGGACTTTCATGAACAATTGGAACAGGAGTTGGCCCAATTTGTACACAAACAGGCTTCCTATCTTTTAAACTTTGGTTATCAAGGTTTTATGTCCGTCATCGATGCCCTGGTTACCAAGGACGATATTATCGTTTATGATGTAGACGCCCATGCCTGTATTATAGATGGTGTTCGCCTGCACATGGGCAAACGGTTTACATTTCAGCACAATGATGTAGAAAGTTTAGAAAAGAATCTGGAACGTGCCACAAGACTGGCTGAGCATAATGGTGGTGGTATCCTGGTTATTTCCGAAGGAGTGTTCGGTATGCGCGGGGAACAAGGAAAACTAAAGGAAATAGTTGCTCTAAAAAAGAAATTCAAATTTCGTCTCCTAGTAGATGATGCCCATGGTTTTGGGACTTTAGGGAAAACTGGAGCCGGGGCAGGAGAGGAGCAAGGTGTTCAAGACGATATAGATGTGTATTTGGCCACCTTTGCCAAGTCCATGGCCGGTATAGGTGCCTTTGTGGCGGCGGATAAGGAAATCATAGACTATCTTAAATATAATTTGCGCTCCCAGATGTTCGCCAAGTCGCTTCCTATGGTCTATGTGAAAGGTGCCTTAAAGCGATTGGAGATGTTACGCACCATGCCGGAGCTCAGGGCCAAACTTTGGGAAAACGTAGATGCCCTGCAAAACGGGCTGAAGAGCAGGGGTTTTGATATTGGAAATACTAATACATGTGTTACCCCTGTATATCTCAATGGTAGTATCCCGGAAGCAATGGCTTTAGTAAAGGATTTGCGGGAAAATTATGGAATCTTCTGCTCCATAGTGGTCTACCCCGTTATTCCTAAAGGATTGATCTTATTGCGGATGATTCCGACTTCTACCCATACTCTGGAAGATGTCGAGGAAACGCTGGACGCTTTTTCTGCTATACGGCAAAGACTTAGGAACGGCACCTACAAAAGATTGTCGGCAGCCGTTGCGGCCGCTATGGGAGAATAGATAAGATTGAAGTTTTTAAGATTTAAAAAACAAAATTCCAGATTCCGATTATCCGTTAAAGCAATTTATCCCTATAAACTATGGTCTCTGTTAACTGCAACGGCCTTCAAGAAACTAGTTTGGGAGTAGGTTATTTCAGATTTATCGCAAGTTTTTGCGATAGGTACATCTTCGCTTAAATACTTTGGGGTCAAAGTGTTTCCACATTTGCCGAATAGCCACATTGTCTTCCAATTCCGGGGTACGAATGCAGTTTATAATTCCCTTTTCAGTAAAGGTTTTGTGATACTCATTGAAAATAATGGCTGTTAGTCCTTTGTTTTGTAAGGGAAAAGGGATATGTGGAAAATAAATTCTTGGCCAG
>JBCBSN010000244.1:0-6870 GCA_039819225.1 Bacteroidota bacterium
TTCAGGGGTAAGCCCTACATGCGAACCAAAAGTTATTTTTAAGGATTCATATTCTTTACCGTTTACCATGACCTTTTCGGCATATACGGCGTTTACGCCAGGGTCTTTCAGAAGAAAAGGTACTCCGATGAAATAAAAATCCAGATTATAATAGAAAGCCGCCGATTTTCCCGAAACTTCATTGGCGTCGGGTTTCGCCCAGGCCACTTTGCCATCAAAGCCCACTTCATACTTTTTGGATTTTATATAAGCCCGTCTGTCCTTTAATTGGGTTAGCTGGTATACCATTTTACCCTTATCGTTCAAATTATACTCCAGTCCCTCAAAGGACTTCCATCGTTCCAAACTACCATGGGCCTTGAGGCATTTTTCCAGGAGTGAATTGCCCTTTTGTTCCTCAGGGGACAGTGTAACGGGAGTCCTTTTATCGGAGGGAGTTGAAGAATCCTCTTTTTTGATTTCCCCACACGCGGTGAGAAACGTAGTTAAGCAAAGAATTTTTATAAGCTTTACAACTTTCATAGGGTTGGATATTTTGAACAAGATACAAAAGCTTTTGGTCTTAGCCATTCGTTAAAGTTCAAGCTCTTACTTCTAAAATGCATTAAAGGTCAACTTCCCAAACTCCTTTTGAATTTTCAATAACGCTCAGATGAACTATTTTACTGCTGAGTTCCATTCGGTCTACGCCGCTGACCTCCAAGAGCACTTCATAATACTCTGGGATTTCTCCGAATTTGTCTTTTAAGGCCCTCTCCAGATCTTGAAGTAGTTTGGGGTCGGTAAAGTGTTTTATGCTTTGGGTTGCCCCAGTATCCCATAACCCCCCAAAGAGATAGATTACGTTGTCATTTGGACCAGGAAACTTGGCCAGTATTCCATAATCCGTATGATATGCGTCCGCATTTCCTTGGGGTACATAACGAGTAGGGGCTTCTCCATTTCCCTTATGATAGAGTAAGGCGTCTTGATCTATGTCATATTCAAAATCGGAGTTTTTAAAGTAAGCGTTGAATATTCCCCAAGTTTTGATCATCCCAATGACCATAAAATCATGGTTGGGCAGTTCCTTGGGATTAAACCGGTTCATAGTACGTATGGTATAGTCCTTACCCTGCGAAAAGAAAACTTCGGTTAAATTCCGAATCCAATGTACACTACCTTGGATTAGAAAAGAGTAACTTAAAGGCTCTATAGTAACTCCCGGTTTGTTATGGGTCGATTTAAATTGGTTAAAGGCCATTAAGGAGTTGGTAGTGGGATTCCGTATCGTACGGGTTATCCCCATCGCGGAATCTTGCTCAGTATAAACGAATAAATCCCCCAAAACCACTATAATATTGCGTTCGCTATGGACTAAATCGCTCCAAAGTCCGTAGATATTAATAGAGGCTTCATTTTTTCGGGAACTGCTCAGGTATATGTTGGTCATTATGGATAGCAAGAGTACTGCCAATAGCCCAATAATCCAATTTCGAGATTTTATGTAACGCACCGAATGGCTACTCCTTTTCTCTAGTACTACGCGATAACTGCCTTTGGGGATGCGAATGATTTTTTCATCTCGCTCCCCCTCGTTGGCGTAGTACTTCGCCAGCTTCTTTCTCAGGTTGTAGACATAAACCCGTACCAAGGTACTTTGGGAGGGGTCAAAGTTACTTTTCCCAAAAATATCAGTGGCGATGGTAGTCTCTTTGGGGATATCATCGGTAAGGGTGCAATTGACTAGGTAACGAAAAAGATTGGCGTAGGTAATGGAATTACCAAAGGACTTACTGGCAATGATCTTATCCAAAAGTGGTTCAAACTCGGTGGAATCCATAAAAAATCAAACCTTTATATAAAGATATATAAAATTATTAACTGTTAATAAAACGGTTTTTTAACCCTTTAACGGTTAAAAATCATTGTATATTGGAAAAAACTATGGTTAGGATTAAGAATATACATGTAACACTGTCGGTCGTCTTCGCTTCCTTTTTAGCGATACGTTGTGGCTATAGTCCACCTGAATCCATTACATCGGCCTATGATGAGCTTCCCGAAAAAATAGACTTTAATTATCATGTAAAACCTATTTTATCCGATAAATGTTTTGCTTGTCATGGCCCTGATGCGGCCAACCAAAAGGCAGGCCTTCGTTTGGATATCGCAGAGAATGCGTATCAGGCGTTGGAAACTTCGGGGAAACACCCTATTGTGCCCGGGAAGCCGGATAAAAGTGAAATGGTGGAACGGATACTATCTAAGGATTCCGAAACCATGATGCCCCCGCCGGAATTCAAGATAGACCTTACCGAAAAGGAGAAGGCCACTTTGATTAAATGGATAAGTCAAGGTGCGGAATATAAATCTCATTGGTCGTTTATAAAGCCTAAGAAAGAGGAGTTGCTAAAAACGGCGTTGGAGGATAGTATAAAAAATGAAATTGATTTCTTTGTCATTAAAAAGCTTGGAGAAAAAGGTTTGCACCCAGCCAAAAAGGCAACCAAGGAAACCTTGATACGTAGGCTAAGTTTTGGTCTTACGGGGTTTCCACCGACCCTGGACCAAATTGAGGCATTTTTGAATGACGATTCGGATAAGGCCTATGAAAAGTTGGTCGAAGGGCTATTGGCCTCTCCTGCCTACGGGGAACGTATGGCAGCGGAATGGATGGATGTGGCCCGCTATGCGGATAGTGATGGCTACTTGGATGACAAACATCGCGATTTCAGTCCATACCGGGATTGGGTCATTACCGCTTTTAACGAGAATATGCCCTATGATACCTTTACCACTTGGCAATTGGCCGGCGATCTTATCCCCGATGCTACTCAGGAAAGTAGACTGGCAACCGCCTTTAATAGGTTGCATAAAAGAAACTCTGAGGCGGGTATTGTCTTTGAGGAATACAGGGTAGAATATGTAGCAGATCGTACATTGACCGTAGGTAAGGCTTTTATGGGGCTAAGCATTGAATGTGCCCGTTGCCATGATCATAAGTACGATCCCATTAGCCAAAAGGATCATTATGAGTTGTTTGCTTTTTTTAATAGCACCAATGAATTAGGTACAGCGGTTTATGGTCCCGGACAGGTGCCCGGCCCTTCCCTGTTGTTGACCAATGCGGAACAGGAACAAGTTTTGAAATACGTAACCGACCAAATTAAATCTACCAAGGAAGAATTGGTCGCTGTTCTTGATAAATCTCCAAAGGATAGGGAGGTCATTTTTTCCAATAAGGACAACCTTAAAGCCCAACTGGAAGGGGCTTTAGGGAATGGTCTAGTCGCCGAAGTCGATTTTGATAGGTCAAGTAAAAAAGGTCGGAAGGAGTTTCATTTCCCGACCAAAGGAAACCCTAAACCAACAGTGGTCAAGGAACCGGAAGTAAAGGATCGGCATCAGGGAAAGGCCATCTTCCTAAACGACTATACCCACATAACACTTCCCGAGAAAGTAGGTTGGTTTGATCAATGTGATCCGTTCACCGTATCCCTGGATATTTATCCGGCCAAGGATTATGAGGAGGCCACCATTTTTACACATTCCGAATCGCTTCGGTTGGGTCTAAAGGGATATTCCTTACATCTGGAGGACAATCACCTAAAATTTGTTATGGCTCGTTCATGGCCTTCAAATGCCATACAGGTAAAGACCCGGGACCGTGTTCCGGTTGGGGAATGGAGCAATGTTACCATTACTTATGATGGTTTGGGAAAGGGCACGGGATTAGGTATTTACATCAATGGTAAAGAAGTCCCTGTAACTATTGAAATCGATAATCTTTATAAGTCCATTCTTTTTGTTCCGGATATCCACACCTATGGATTCAATGGGTTTACCTTAGGGGTAAGGGATAAATTCAAAACCTTTAGGGATGGGGGGCTGGACAATCTAAGTATTTATAGAAGGGAATTATCTCCTCTGGAAGTTTTGTTCCGGCAAAATCCCAAGAAAGCCATCGAAACAGGAATCCGGGACAAGGCTTTGATCGGCGACTTTTACCAGATTAGCTTAAATCCGGAGACTGAACGGAAGCGCAATGAACTAAAGAAACTCCGACGGGAAAAGTTGGCCCAAGTAGAGTCCATTAAAGAGATTATGGTTTTGGGCGACCTGGAGGAACCACGGCCTACTTTTGTACTCGATCGTGGGATGTACGACGCACCTACCGAAGCCGTAATTCCCGATGTACCCGAAGCCGTAATGCCCTTTGGGGAAGATATGCCCAGAAATAGGTTAGGCCTTACCCAGTGGTTGTTCAGTAAGGATAATCCTTTGACTGCTAGGGTATTCGTAAACCGTTTATGGCAAATGCATTTTGGTCGGGGACTTGTGGCTACCTCTGACGATTTTGGAAATCAGGGGGAACTACCCTCCCATCCAGAATTACTGGATTGGTTGGCCGTAACCTTTATGGAATCCGGATGGGATATCAAAAGGATGCATAAGCTAATTGTAATGTCCGCGACCTATCAACAACGTTCGGCCGTAAGACCGGAACTTATGGAGATAGATACGGACAATGTATTGTTGGCCCGCGGTCCGAGCATGCGCATGTCCGCGGAAATGGTAAGGGATAATGCCTTGGCCATAAGCGGATTGCTTTCGCCAAAGATTGGGGGACCTAGTGTGTATCCCTATCAACCTAAAGGACTTTGGGATGAAATAAGCAATAAACCCTGGCGATATCGCTATAAACAAGAACCTGGGGAAGGTTTGTATTGTAGGAGTTTGTATACCATCTGGAAGCGGACTTCTGCACCACCCTCCATGATGATTTTTGATGTGGGAGACCGTAGCGTGTGTACGGTAAGCAGAAGACAGACCAGCACCCCTCTGCAGGCTTTGGTATTACTAAACGATCCGCAATTTATTGAAGCCTCCTACGTGTTGGCGGAACGCATATTGGATCAAACCGGGAATCATGAGGAAAGGTCATTGGAGCATGCTTTTCAATTATGTACGGGACGTCTGCCGAAAACTGCTGAGATGGAGCTTTTAAAAAAGTTCCATACCGACGAACTTAAACGATTTCGGGAAAGGGAAGCGGATGCCATTTCCTATTTGAATATAGGGGAAACCAAGATAAAACCAACTACAGACCCGGTTTTGGTTGCCTCCTTGGCCACGGTAATCAACGGTATTATGAATACCTCCGAGGGATATACCATAAGATAAAGTAAAGATAGATGCAGGATTTTAACGAAAGACAGAAATTTGAGGATACGCGCAGGGGGTTTTTGAAAAAGGCTTCCTTGGGATTTGGGTCCCTGGCCTTGTCCAGTCTACTGGGCCCCACCAACGCTTTGGCCAATGGTTCCCTTTCCAAAAAAAGTGGTATTACAAGTAGAGCCTTGGGCGGTGCCCTAGATGGCACCCATTTTCCGGCAAAGGCAAAGCGGGTCATTTATTTGTTTCAAAGTGGAGGACCATCGCAGATAGAGACTTTTGATTATAAACCGGCCCTTGCCAAATGGCACGGGGAGGAAATTCCAGATTCGGTTCGTGGCACCCAGCGCAATTCCGGAATGGTTACCTCCCAGTCTACCTTTCCCTTGGTAAAGTCGATTTTCGATTTCAAGCAATATGGCCAATCCGGGGCCTGGGTAAGTGAATTATTTCCCTACACCGCTGAGGTTGTAGACGAACTGTGTATTATAAAATCCATGTATACGGAGGCTATTAACCATGAGCCGGCCGTAATGTTTGTACAAACGGGATCTCAATTAAGTGGTAGGCCTTCCATAGGCTCTTGGTTAAGCTATGGATTGGGTAGCGACAACAAGGATTTACCCAATTTTGTAGTAATGCTCTCTAAAGGAGGGGGCGCACAACCTTTGAGCTCGGCGGCATGGGGCAATGGATTTTTACCCTCCCACCATCAAGGTGTTCAGTTCCGGTCGGGAAAAGACCCTGTACTCTATTTGAACAATCCGCATGGGGTGCACGACCATGATCGTAGAAGGGCCTTGGACTATATTTCCGAATTGAACAATGAACAATATGATATATGGAAAGACCCAGAGATTCAATCCAAGATCAATCAATATGAAATGGCCTATCGCATGCAAAGTTCTGTACCGGATGCTGTGGATACCTCTGAAGAACCGGATCACATTTATCAGCTCTATGGGGAGGACGCTAAGATACCGGGAACTTATGCGGCCAATTGTTTGCAGGCACGGAGGCTTGCCGAAAGGGATGTGAAGTTTATTCAGTTGTACCATATGGGATGGGATCAACATGGAGGATTGCCTGGAGGAATCAAAAGGCAGGCCTTGGGCACCGATAAGGCAACCGCCGGCCTTATTACCGATTTAAAGCAAAGGGGGCTCTTGGAGGATACCTTGGTCATTTGGGGCGGGGAGTTTGGGAGAACCAGCTTTTCTCAGGGGAGATTAACGGTAGATAACTATGGAAGGGACCACCATCCGGGCTGTTTCACCATGTGGATGGCCGGTGCGGGTATCAAAGCGGGAATGGTATATGGGGAAACCGATGATTTCAGTTATAATGTGGCCCATAATGGAGTGCACGTACATGACTTTCAGGCCACATTGTTACATTTGTTGGGCATAGATCACGAACGATTGACCTTTAAACATCAGGGAAGACGATTTCGGTTAACGGACGTCCATGGGCATGTGGTCAAGGACATTTTGGCCTAATGGAACTGTTTAGTACTCCAATGTTGTTTGGGATTATAGAGGGAATCATTTAACCGTAGTAAGGTTGTACTGAGAAGTCGTTGCAGGGATATCTGCTCTATGGACAAAACCTTTAAGAGGCTGTTTTGAAATATGTGATTGGAATTTCTTAGGGACCATTTTTGATGCATAATAAGGCAAAATTTGAAGGCATAGCAGGGCTACGGCCAAAAGT
>JBCBSN010000245.1:0-6779 GCA_039819225.1 Bacteroidota bacterium
CAATGGGCCTATTGTTGTATTGAGCGGGAAAAACGGAACGTCTTTTCGTATCAAATCAAAAATCATAGCTTCTATTTTAATAACATCAAACTTAATGAATACCTTTAGAGCCCGTTTGGGAATTTGTTAATTGTTTTCTTATGCCCCTTTTTGCAGAGTACTTTGTTAAAATTTTTGTCCATGGCGCAGGCTATGCCCAAAAATTTTGCCTCGTACCGTAACAAAAATGGTCTATAACAATTCCAATCACAAATTTCCAAACGGGCTCTTAGGGAACTGAAATATAGTTGGCATGGGATCCAAATCAAAACCGTTTCTTTTTGGCGAGGACCACCTTAGCGCGGGTATTGCCCTCTCCCTTGCACGCAGCAAAATGCAGGGCCTAATATCCCCGAAATTCCTGTAAAGGATCCGGACAAGTCACGAGACCGTACTGACCATCGTGGATGAAGGGCTCCCTGTCTATGGGATCAACACAGGTTTTGGCCCCCTCTGTACTACTTCTATTTCCCGGGAAGAAACCCGTCTTTTACAGGTCAACATCTTAAAAAGTCACGCGGTAGGCGTTGGCCCACCCATTGCCTCCGAGCTTTCTAAATTGATGCTTATCCTTAAGCTCCACACCTTGTCCATGGGGTATTCCGGCATCGGCGAAAGTACCTTGGTACGCATGCTATGGCATTTGGAAAATGATGCCATCCCCATAGTTCCTTCCCAAGGATCCGTAGGAGCCTCTGGCGATCTAGCTCCGTTGGCCCATCTCTTTTTACCCCTAATCGGTTTAGGTAAGGTGACTTTTGAAGGCAAGGTTATAAGCACAAGGGAACTCCATCAAAAAACCGGACTACGTCCTTTGGAATTAGGGCCTAAGGAAGGCCTGGCCCTCATCAATGGAACGCAGTTCATTACTGCCCATACCGTCCATGTCATCGAAAGACTCCATGCTTGTTTGGCCCAGGCCGATGTCATTGCCGCTATGATGATCGAAGGACTACAGGGCTCCTTGAAGCCCTTCTATGAAAAACTACATGCGCTTAGGCCCTTTAAGGGCAACATTCATGTGGCCAAACGCATCGGGAAACTTTTGCAAGGGTCAGAAATCCTGGAGGATCATATCGACTGTGAGCGCGTACAGGATCCCTATTCCCTGCGTTGTATTCCCCAAGTGCACGGTGCTTCCCGGAATACCTGGTTGCACCTTAAGGAACTGCTTGAAATTGAATTGAACTCCGTTACGGACAACCCCGTCATCATTGATTCAGAGCTGACCATTAGTGGCGGAAATTTTCACGGGCAACCCTTGGCCATGGCCTTGGATTATGCCTGCCTGGCGGCTTCCGAAATTGGAAACATTTCGGACCGACGCATCTATTTGGCCTTGGAGGGCAACAGCCCCGGAGTACCCAAATTGCTAATGAAAGATACCGGAATCAATTCTGGCTATATGATCTTGCAGTACACGGCCGCTGCCTTGGCCAGCGAGAATAAATCGCTCTGTTTTCCGGCAAGTGCCGATAGCATTCCCACATCGTTAGGACAGGAAGATCATGTAAGTATGGGTTCCATAAGTGGCCGTAAGGCTTTACAGGTCATCGGTAATGTTGAAAAAATCCTGGCCATAGAACTACTGACGGCCGCACAAGCTTTTGAATACAGAAAACCGTTAAAATCCGGAATCCTTTTGGACGAAGTACACAGAGCCATTCGTAAAAAAGTGGCTTTCGCCAAAGAGGATAGGGTTTTTGCCGAAGATATTGATATCGGCATTGAACTTATTCGATCCAAGGCCCTTATTGCCATTATCGAAAACACCCGAAAAAAGAAGGCCATTTCTCTGGATACCATCTACTCCGAAGCGTTTGAGGTGTTTTAGCCGTTCGATGACGGAAGACGGGAGACAGAAGACGGGAGACGGAGCATAACTTCTGGGGTTGAATTGGAATTTGGGATTTGGGATTTTGAACCTGCCGGCAGGCTTATTTGGAATCTGATTTTTTTTAATTTACCGAAGGCATCAAGAAAGAAACATGAATACACCAACCCTTATAGGCCCTTTTTCCCAACTACTGCCCATGACCGATCTGCCGGCCAGGGGTGCCATTTTGGATGAACAACTGATTGTTTTAAAGGATGCGGGTATTCTTGTTAAGGGAGAAAAAATCCTATCCATTGGAAAATTCATCGACCTAAAAAATAACGCTCATTATAATTCCATCCATGAACTCCAAGGAAAACACATGGGTCTACCAGGGTTTATAGACGCCCACACCCATATTTGCTATGGAGGATCCCGTGCCCACGACTATGCCCTGCGCAATGCTGGAAAGACCTATCTGGAAATCGCAAAGGCCGGAGGCGGGATTTGGGATACAGTTACTCAAACACGGAACGCAAGTCAAGCTGAGCTTACCAGAAATACCATAGAACGGGCCAATCGCCACCTAAAAAATGGCACCACTACCCTTGAGGTCAAAAGTGGATATGGGCTTTCGGTGCAGGAAGAAGTCAAAATGCTCCGGGCTATTAAAGAGGCCGATACAGAAACGCTTCCGGATCTAGTACCTACCTGTTTGGCCGCCCATATATCCCCAAAGGATTTCGATGGAGATGCTGCCGAATATCTCCAGGAAATGAGCACTCTCCTTTTTCCAATCCTCAAAGCCGAAAAATTGGCCCATAGGATAGATGCCTTCATTGAGGAAAGCGCTTTTTCCCCAAAGCAAATCGGTTTTTATTTTGAAAAGGCCAAATCCTTGGGGTTTGACATTACAGTACATGCAGACCAGTTTTCAACCGGAGGTAGTGAAATCGCCGTCCAATTTGAGGCCCTAAGTGCCGACCATTTGGAAGCCAGTACCCAAAAAGAAATTGATGTGTTGGCCAAGAGTACAGTAACGGCCATGGCTTTACCTGGAGCCTCCTTGGGATTGGGCTGTTCCTTTGCCCCGGCCCGGAAACTACTGGATTCGGGCGTTGCTTTGGCCATTGCCAGTGATCACAATCCGGGTTCCGCCCCCATGGGGAACCTATTGACCCAAGCCGCTATCCTAGGGGCCTTCCAAAAACTGACCAATGCCGAGGTCTTGGCAGGAATCACGGTTAGGGCCGCCAAGGCGTTGCAACTTCAAGACCGCGGACAACTAAAACCTGGACTACTGGCGGATTTTACCGTTTTTAATACCGACAACTATCAAGAAATCCTATATAATCAAGGTAGTATCAAACCTAGTATGGTCTGGAAGAACGGTGCCTTGGTATATGACAAACACAAGCCCTAAAAATGACGTTTGCCGAAAAAATACTTCAAGGAATTCCTCCTGAACTCCCTCCGAAAACGAAATATGATCCTGATGCCAATCATGCTCCAAAACGAAAGGACATCCTAACCCTTGAAGAAAAGAAATTGGCAGTACGGAATGCTTTACGTTATTTTCCCGAAGCGTGGCATCCCGAACTTTCCCGGGAATTTGCAGAGGAACTCCGACAGTACGGGCGCATCTATATGTTTCGTTTTAAACCGGACTACGCCATCTATGCCCGATCCATTGGGGAATACCCGGCAAAGACTCCGAAGGCAGCGGCCATAATGCTCATGATTCAGAACAATTTGGATCCGGCAGTGGCCCAACATCCCGAGGAACTCATTACCTATGGTGGAAACGGGGCCGTATTCCAAAACTGGGCACAATATCTACTCACCATGCAGTATTTGGCCGAAATGACGGAAGAACAAACCCTCCACCTGTACTCCGGTCATCCCATGGGACTCTTTCCCTCATCTAAGGAAGCTCCACGGGTCATTGTTACCAATGGTACAATGATTCCTAACTATTCCCGTCCGGACGATTGGGAACGATTTAATGCCCTGGGCGTTACCCAATATGGACAAATGACCGCAGGTTCCTATATGTACATTGGCCCCCAAGGTATCGTCCACGGTACGGCCATTACCGTAATGAACGCTTTTCGCAAGGTATTGCCCAAAGGGGAATCCCCTGCCGGAAAGCTATTTTTGACCGCCGGCCTTGGAGGTATGAGCGGGGCACAACCCAAAGCTGGAAGCATTGCCGGTTGTATCACGGTCTGTGCAGAGGTAAATCCAGCAGCGGCCAAAAAAAGGTACGAGCAAGGTTGGGTGGATGAGTTGATCGATGATCTTGACACCCTGGTTCGGCGGACTCGATCGGCCCAAGAACAAAAGCTGGTAATCTCCTTGGCTTTTATCGGCAATGTGGTGGATGTCTGGGAGCGTTTTGACGAGGAAAACCTGTTCGTTCATTTGGGTTCCGACCAGACTTCCTTGCATAATCCCTGGGCTGGAGGGTATTATCCGGAAGGTCTCAGCTTTGCCGAAGCGAATGACATGATGGTGCAAAATCCCGAATTATTTAAAGATAAGGTTCGGAAATCCCTTAGGCGACAGGTGGCCGCCATTAATAAACATGCCCAAAAAGGAACCTATTTTTTTGATTACGGCAATGCCTTTCTTCTGGAAGCGTCGAGGGCCGGTGCAGATGTTTTTAAGGAGAATAAAACGGAGTTTAGGTATCCTTCCTATGTGCAGGATATTTTAGGCCCCTTGTGTTTTGACTATGGTTTTGGCCCTTTCCGTTGGGTCTGTACCTCCGGAAATCCCAAAGACCTCAGAAAGACAGACGCCATCGCCCTAGCGGTGATGGAGCGGATAAAGACCCATGCCCCGCTGGAAATACAGCCGCAGTTGGAGGACAACATCCAATGGATCAAAAAAGCCGAAGAAAATCAACTGGTCGTAGGTTCACAGGCCCGTATCCTATATGCGGATGCCGAAGGAAGGATCAAAATTGCAAAAGCTTTTAACGAAGCCATAAAGAAAGGGGAGATTTCAGCACCCATAGTCCTGGGAAGGGACCATCATGACGTAAGCGGCACGGATTCCCCTTTTCGGGAGACCAGCAATATTTATGATGGCAGCCAATTTACAGCGGATATGGCTATGCATAATGTTATTGGCGATAGCTTTCGAGGGGCTACCTGGGTCTCTCTACATAACGGTGGCGGTGTAGGCTGGGGCGAGGTTATCAATGGGGGTTTCGGCATGGTGCTCGATGGTTCGGAAAACGCCCTAAGCAACTTACGGAATATGTTGTTCTTTGACGTAAACAATGGGATTGCCCGAAGAAGTTGGGCCCGGAACAAGGAAGCCCTTTTTGCCATCAAAAGGGAAATGCAGCGTTCCCCTCAACTCAAGGTCACCCTGCCCCATTTAGTGGAGGATACCCTTTTGGATGAACTATTTGACTAATATGAACACCTATAAAAGCCCAAATCCCGGTATTTGGAACGGACGGACATCCGGACAAGGACTTTACTTGCACGAAATCGTCAAGTGTATAGACTTCGAAACACTTTCCTCATTCGCCTCCACGGAAAGGATTGCGCTTCTAGGTTATGCCTGCGACGAAGGGGTAAGACGGAACCAGGGGCGTATCGGTGCCGCAGAAGGCCCTGATGCCATCCGAGGGGAATTGGGAAAACTGCCCAACCCCTTAAATCCCAACACTACCTTTCTGGATATGGGGAATGTCATTTGCTTGGATGGGAATATGGAAGCCGCTCAGAACGCACTATCCCAAAAAGTGGCCCTGCTCCTGGAAAGGAAATGTTTTCCCATACTGCTCGGTGGCGGACATGACATGGCCTACGGACACTATAAGGGCATTAAGCAATACTTGGGCAAGGATAAATCCATTGGAATCTTCAATTTTGATGCGCATTTCGATTTGCGGAACAATAAAACTGGGAACAACTCAGGAACTCCTTTTTATCAAATTGCCCAAGATTGCCGGGCGGAAGGGGAAACTTTCCCTTATTTCTGTCTAGGTATCCGAAGGGATGCCAATGACCAAGCTCTGTTCGGCACGGCATCCGAGTTGGGGGTACACTATCTGGAAAACCGGGAGTTTTCCATAGGCAATGCCAAGCAAGTAGTCCGAAAAGTATTGGAGTTTTTGGGTGAGGTAGACCATGTGTACATTACCATTGACTTGGACGGATTTTCATCGGCCTATGCGCCCGGAGTCAGTGCCGCTTCTCCCTTGGGGTTTGCCCCATCCATTGTTCTGGAAACCCTTCAAATGATCATGGACTCCCGAAAACTGGTCAGTCTGGATCTTGCCGAAATGAACCCCAGATTTGACAGGGACAACCAAACGGCAAAGTTGGCCGCTAGTTTGGTGCATTTTGTTATGCTTTCTTCAGCTTAGCTAAGCGATATATTTTGACATATTGTTTTCTTTTCTTTTTTTGAGATGTTTACATTTTGAATCAAAAACACCTGTTGACAAAATTGATTTAACAAGAACATCGATTACGGGAACCGAAACACTATTACCTATCAATTTCATCCATCTAGACCTGGAACCAGGAAGTTTGAAGCTTTTAGGAAACCCTTGTATCATACAGGCTTCCTCCTTAGTAATTTTTCTATAGTTATCTTTAAAATAAATCAGTTTCAAAAACTGATTTTTATACTCTTCGTGATTAACCGGTTCTAGGTCTTTCAAAGAAACGTAATCATTCGTATCACTAGCAACTAAGGTTGGAAAAACTTCCGAAGAGGGCATAAAAACCCTATTAATTCCGTTTAGACCACTACTAATCTTGCCGTTTTTGAAATCATATCTTTCCTCAACACATTTTAAAACCTTCTTTTCAAGAAGACCGTCTATGCTCTCTGTAATTGAAATCCTTTTAATTTTTAATGATCGCTTTGTTTTTAGTTCATCTATAATAAGAAA
>JBCBSN010000246.1:0-6772 GCA_039819225.1 Bacteroidota bacterium
GCAAATTGATGGGCCATCCGTCCTATGGGGCGGGTTCCTTATCTTTTTAAGTGCAATTACCTATGCTTCGTATTTGGTGGGAAGCGGTTGGCTGATCCCAAAATTTGGAGTGCTTCAGTTTACCTCATATGCCATGATTGTTTCCACGGTATGTGTAGTAGTGCACTATTTCGTTGTGGGCGACTTTGATCTTTTGGGCTACTCATGGGCAGTATATGCCCTGGGCTTGGCCATGGCCCTTTTTGCAACCCTTATCCCTTCCTTTTTGGTTTCGGCGGCCATAGCGCGTTTAGGGGCATCAACATTTTCAATTTTCGGCAGTTTGGGGCCAATATCCACTATAATATTGGCTTACTTTTTTTTAGACGAAAGGATTACGGTATTTCAAATTTTCGGGATGACTATTGTTATTCTAGGTGTAAGCTGGGTGGGGAAACGAAGAAATTCCAAAACCCAACGGCAAATAGCAAGGGATAAGTAACTCGAAACCGAGATCTTGAGTTTGATTTTCTCAGATTGTACTTGCATGAACGCTTCTATCAACAAATTCAGCGTTTTCTTGTTGATTACTTTCCTGCCTGTCCATTTTGATATTTGCCCTTAAATTTTATATTAGCAAGGATAAACCTTTACCAAATGGCCGATACGCAGTATACCGAGGACAATATTCGATCTCTGGATTGGAAGGAGCATATACGAATGCGTCCCGGGATGTATATTGGGAAGCTGGGCGACGGTTCCTCCGCGGATGATGGAATCTATATCCTTTTAAAGGAAGTGCTGGACAATTGCATCGACGAGTTTGTCATGGGTGCGGGCAAGACCATTGATATTTCCATTCAGGGTGAGCGTGTCATCGTCCGCGATTATGGGAGGGGCATTCCCTTAGGAAAGGTAGTGGACGTAGTTTCCAAAATGAATACAGGGGGAAAGTACGATACCCGTGCCTTTAAGAAATCGGTTGGGCTAAACGGGGTAGGTACCAAAGCCGTGAATGCGCTCTCCTCATTTTTTAAGGTAGAATCTACCAGGGACGGCAAGTCCAAATCGGCCGAGTTTGAAATAGGGGAACTCAAGAACGAGGAATTTTTGGAGGAGACCACACGCAGACGGGGTACCAAGGTAACTTTTATCCCCGATGAGGGGATTTTTAAAAAATTTCGTTACAGGAACGAATATGTGGAACGCATGGTAAAAAACTATGTGTATCTCAACCCCGGACTTACTATGGTCTTCAATGGGGAAAAGTTCCATTCCGAAAACGGATTGAAAGATCTTTTGGAGGATAACAACAATCCGGAGGATATGTTATATCCCATTATCCATCTAAAAGGGGATGACATAGAAGTGGCCATTACCCATAGTAGGACACAGTATAGCGAGGAGTACCACTCCTTTGTCAATGGCCAGCATACCACTCAAGGCGGTACCCATCAATCCGCGTTTAGGGAAGCTATCGTAAAGACTGTTCGGGATCATTTCGGAAAGAATTATGACGCTTCGGATATTCGTAAGTCCATTATCTGCGCTATTTCCATTAAAGTAATGGAGCCGGTTTTCGAAAGTCAGACCAAGACCAAGCTCGGTTCTACCGATATGGGAGGAGGGCTTCCCACGGTACGTACCTATATCAACGACTTTGTAGGCCGCCAACTAGATAACTATCTTCATAAAAATGTGGAGACTGCAGAAAACCTTCAGAAAAAGGTCATGCAGGCGGAAAAAGAACGCAAGGAGCTTTCCGGCATTCGGAAACTGGCCAGGGAAAGGGCCAAAAAAGCCAGCCTGCACAATAAAAAACTCAGGGATTGTAGGGTACATCTAGATGACTTGAAGAAGGACAATCGGTTGGATAGCACACTTTTCATCACAGAAGGTGATTCCGCCTCCGGATCCATAACCAAATCCAGGGACGTAAATACCCAGGCCGTCTTTAGCCTACGGGGAAAACCGTTGAATTCCTATGGGATGACCAAAAAAATCGTTTATGAGAACGAAGAGTTCAACCTATTACAGGCGGCACTGAACATAGAGGATTCTTTGGAAGATCTGCGTTACAATAATATTGTGGTAGCCACGGATGCAGATGTGGACGGTATGCATATCCGTTTGTTGCTCATCACCTTTTTTCTACAATTTTTCCCGGAACTGATCAAAGAGGGCCACTTGTTCATTTTGCAGACTCCGTTGTTCCGGGTCCGTAATAAAAAAGAGACAATTTATTGCTATAACGAAGAAGAGAAAAAAGGGGCCGTTGAAAAACTATCGGGTAAACCGGAAATTACACGGTTTAAAGGTCTGGGAGAAATATCCCCGGACGAGTTTGCCTTTTTTATCGGGGAGGATATACGGTTGGAACCCGTAATGCTGGACAAGGCTATGTCCATTGAGCAACTTTTGAACTTTTATATGGGAAAGAATACCCCGGACCGTCAAAAGTTTATCATCAACAACCTTAAGGTAGAAATGGATCTTGTGGAGGAAAACCAATAACAACAAATCCGAACGCAGTACTTCTTGATGGAGGATAATGAAGAAATAAACGAACCCCAGGATCAAACACCTGATACACTTACCAGAATTACAGGTATGTACAAGGACTGGTTTCTTGATTATGCCTCCTATGTGATTTTGGAACGGGCGGTACCGGCCATTGAGGACGGATTTAAACCGGTACAGCGCAGAATAATGCATGCCCTTAGGGAACTGGACGATGGCCGCTACAACAAAGTGGCCAATGTGGTGGGCCACACAATGCAATATCACCCCCATGGTGACGCCAGTATTGCGGACGCCATGGTACAAATAGGGCAAAAAGACCTTTTGATCGATACCCAAGGGAATTGGGGAAATATCTTGACCGGGGATGGGGCCGCTGCCTCCCGGTATATTGAGGCGCGACTTTCCAAATTTGCCCTTGAGGTGGTCTTTAGCCCCAAGATTACGGAGTGGCAGCTTTCTTATGACGGTCGCAAAAAGGAGCCCGTAAATCTTCCCGTAAAGTTTCCGCTGCTGCTGGCGCAGGGGGCGGAAGGAATAGCCGTTGGGCTATCCACCAAGATTTTGCCCCACAATTTCAATGAGCTTATCGATGCATCCATAAAACACTTAAAAGGGCAACGATTTAAGTTGTTCCCGGATTTTCCCACCGCCGGAATAATGGATGTGACCCACTATAACGATGGCCTGCGCGGTGGCAAGATCAGGGTACGGGCACGAATATCCCAGCGGGACAAAAACACCTTGGTCATCCATGAGATTCCTTACGGTACCAATACCGGTAGTTTAATGGAATCTATCCGCAAGGCCAATGAAAAGGGGAAAATAAAGATTAAAAAAATTGTGGACAATACCGCCGCCGAGGTGGAAATCCTGGTGCACTTGCCCAATGGCATTTCTCCGGATAAGACCATAGATGCCCTCTACGCTTTCACCTCTTGCGAATCTTCAATTTCACCTTTGGCCTGTATTATTGAAGATAACAAGCCCCTGTTTATCGGGGTGTCCGAGATGCTCCGTAGGTCTACGGATGCCACTGTGGAACTGTTAAAACGCGAATTGGAGATACAATTGGCCGAGCTTCAGGAGCAATGGCATTTTGCTTCTTTGGAGCGGATTTTTATAGAAAATAGAATATACCGGGACATTGAGGAAGAGGAAACCTGGGAAGGGGTAATCATGGCAATAGATAAGGGCCTAAAACCGTATACCCAAAATTTGAAACGAGCTGTTACCGAGGAGGATATTGTTCGGTTGACCGAAATCCGGATTAAGCGGATTTCTAAGTTCGATTTGGACAAGGCACAGCAACATCTGGAAAGCTTAGAGGAGAAAATTGCCCGGACCCAGCACCATTTGGACCATCTGGTGGATTTTGCCATAGACTATTTTAAAAACTTAAAATCAAAATATGGCAAAGGCAGGGAACGGAAGTCCGAGATTCGGATTTTTGATGATATAGAAGCCACCAAGGTAGTAATTCGCAACACTAAGCTTTATGTAAATAGGGAGGAGGGTTTTGTGGGGACTTCGTTACGTAGAGATGAATATGTGACGGATTGTAGTGATATAGACGATATCATTGTTTTTACCAAGGGCGGGAAAATGATGGTGACCAAAGTGGATACCAAGACCTTTGTCGGCAAGAACATTATCCATGTGGCCGTATTTAAGAAAAAAGACAAGCGAACCGTTTATAACCTGATTTATAAGGACGGCAAAGGTGGCGCTTCTTATGTAAAGCGTTTTAACGTTATCAGCATTACCCGAGATCGGCCGTATGACATTTCCAAAGGAAAACCGGGCAGTGCCGTCCACTATTTTTCCGCCAATCCGAATGGGGAGGCCGAGGTGGTCACCATTCACCTTAGACAGATAGGGAGCATAAAAAAATTAAAGTGGGACCTTGATTTTGCCGACGTTTTGATAAAAGGGAGGGCCACCAAGGGAAATCTTGTTACCAAATATTCCGTAAAACGGATCGAACTTAAGGAAAAAGGTCTTTCTACCTTGAAGCCCAGAAAATTGTGGTTTGATGATACGGTTCAGCGGTTGAATATTGATGAGAGGGGCGAATATCTCGGCGAATTTACTAGTGATGACCGTTTGTTGGTAGTTAGGCAGAATGGGATTGTTAAGACCCTTATCCCGGAATTGACCCTTAGGTTTGATGAAGACATGATCATCCTAGAAAAATGGATTCCCAATAAGCCTTTGTCCGCTATCCACTGGGAAGGGGAAAAGGAGATGTTTTATGTGAAACGGTTTGTTATTGATAATCCCATTAGGGACGAAAACATCTTGAGCGATCATCCAAAATCGTACCTGGAAAAAATATTTACCGACTACCGACCCCAAGCCTCCGTGGTCTTTGCCAAAAAGCGGGGCAAGGAAAGACAGGACAATATGATTGTAAATCTGGAGGAATTTATCTCGGTTAAGGGTATTACCGCCATGGGTAACCAACTAACGAAGGATAAGGTACTGGAGATAAATGAAATGGAATCCCTTCCCTATGAGATCCCCAAAGTTCCTGAAGCCGTGGATATTGAGGTTGTGGACGCCGAAAATGTCAATGCCCCGAATACCGAAAGCGCACAGGATGATGAAGTAAATTCCAAAGATGTGGAAGAACCTCCAAAAAAGGACAGCAAAGATGGGGGAAACAAGGATGGGCAGACCTCACTTTTTTAGCTTCGAGACCGTTATGAGGACGGCCATTTTTTCATTTTGCCAAGATTCTGGTTCCTATCCCCATATACTGTTTTTGGGATAAGTACGGCCATACCCGAGCAACATTTTACGGCTAACAGGGTAGTAATGAAATTTTAGTCACACGTTTAGAACAATCTGAAAATTATGATCAAAAGATTTTTTGATGAATTCAAGAATTTTGCCGTAAAGGGCAACATGGTGGATATGGCCATTGGTATTATCATTGGTACCGCATTTAACAATGTGGTGAATACCCTTGTAAAGAAAGTAGTAATGCCCCCCTTGTCCCTGTTAACGGATGGGGTGAATCTGTCCAATCGAAAATGGATATTGCGAAGTGCCGCGGATGGGGTAGAGGAGGTGGCCATAGGTTATGGTGAAATGGTAGAGGTACTTGTAGATTTTGGGGTTATCGCCTTAACGGTGTTCGTTGTTCTAAAAGGAATCAACAGTTTTCGTAAAAGGGCGGAGAATCCCGAGGATACCGAAGTAGAGACCCCAAAGAACATCGAATTACTTTCCAATATCGAAAAATTGATGGCAGAGCAAAATGAATTGATCAAAAACAGGGAACGTTAGGAGTTCTTTGGAACATATAGGAGATACCAACGAGGATTTTTCCTATACTCAGTGCTACCTCCTTAATGAAGCTATGGTCTAGGGGAATGTACCTCTGGTATTTGGCCGAGATAATTCCTACGTGGAACGGCCAAGTTTCTTGAATAGGTTGGTTTTCAGCCATTGAACTTTTAAACCAAGTGCAATAGTCGTATCTTTATACAAATTTTCTGAATGGACTTCACCAACCCGCTGGTATACGGCGTGCCTTGTTTTATTGCCTTTATTTTATTGGAGCTTACCTACAGCAAAACCCATGGGGACGATCACTTGTATGAGTGGAAGGATTTATTCGCCAGTGGATTTATGGGTGTTGGGTCGGCCATTCTTGGCCCTTTTTTCAAGGTAGTTTTTGCCATTGTTCTTTTTGAGGCCACTTTTGAATTTTTTAATCCAGAGGTGGACGGTGTGCATACGAACATTATGGGATACAAATCTTTTGGTTATCAATGGTGGGTATTTCTGTTATGTCAACTCGGTGACGATTTCACTTACTATTGGTTCCATAGGGCCAATCACGAAATCCGTGTATTATGGGCCGCTCATATTGTGCACCACTCCTCCCATAACTTTAACCTGGGCACCGCGGTGCGCAACGGATGGTTTACCATTATTTACAAACCTTTGTTCTATATGTGGCTTCCTGCCGTGGGTTTTCCTCCTGAAGTGGTCATAGTATGTTTGGGAATCGAGGCGTTATGGCAGTTTCAGTTACACTCGCAATATGTACCCAAAATGGGTTTTATTGAAAAGATTTTTAATACACATACCATGCATCAGGTACACCATGCCCAAAATGTGGAATATTTGGACAAGAACCACGGAGGGTTTCTTAATATTTTTGATAAAATGTTCGGGACATGGAAAGAATTGGATGATGATATCGATGTGGAGTATGGGGTAATACATCCCCCTAAAAATCATAATCCAGTAGAGATTT
>JBCBSN010000247.1:0-6758 GCA_039819225.1 Bacteroidota bacterium
AAAAGCTTCGGAATTCCAACATACTGCAATACTTTGGGAAGGTTATCAATTCTGAAATGGCGGGGGCCAAAAAGCCCAACCCGGCTATTTTCCGGATGGCGCTTGAAACTGTGGGTGTTGCTGCGGAGAATAGTGTAATGATCGGGGACGATCTAGAGGCCGATATCCTTGGCGCCCGGGCAGTGGGTCTCCATACTTTGCATTTTAGTCCCAATGGAGGGCAACGGCATGATATTTGTGCCACCATTGATGATTTGGTTGAAATAAAATCCTTTTTATAGAGTTTATATAATTAGAACGTTACCTGTTCCCTATAAGACTGTATTTGCAAAATGAAAAAGCCATTCACATCAGGTATTTTTTGGGGCATTCTGTTTTTATTGCTGCATTCCTGTTCGGAGCCACAAGATTTTGATCAGTACGATGATTTGGATATTGTCCCGGCATTTGAAGCCAGCATTTTTTATTTGGAGAGCCCTGAGGATTTGATCAATAGTCTTGGCGATGCCGATTTCTTTTCTAGAGACTTCAATTTTGATGCTTTTTCCGAAAATGTATTTGCTGATCGGGTAATAGAGGGTACCCTTACCTATGAGGTGGAGAATACTACGAGCAAACCCTTGGAAATAACCATTGAATTCTTGGACGAGGCCAATAATGTTCTGGATACGGAAACTTTTTCAATAGACCCGGGCCCCACTGCACTGCTGCAAAGAGAGGTGGCCTATGGGAATTCGGGCCGTAGTATTGAAATTATTAGGAATACTTCGGGTATTAGGTTACGAGGCTCCAACTTGGGAGATTCCACAAGTACGTCTACCCTCCCTGAACCCATGGTAAAGTTAAGATCCAGTGGAGAATTCAGGGTCCGCATAAAATGAAGGGGCACTTCCTTTTTTTTGCTTTGTTTACAGGGTTATGCGCTATGCTGCATGCCCAAAACAAGCAATTGCTCTATGATTTTGGTGAAATTCCGCAATCCCTTTCCGTAAATCCCGGAACGCAGATAGACTTTCAGTGGTTTTCGGGGATTCCGGCTTTGTCCGGTATCTCTTTCAATGCGGGCTCCAGTGGCATTACGGTAAACGATATCTTCGCGGATGATGGTCTGGATATTAACGACAAGATTAGGGATAGGGCGATAAATGGCATGAATATCCGGGACGAACTCAGTGGCACCTACCAAGTGGAACTGTTAAGCATAGGGTTTCGGGGTAAGGACCGTGACAATTTCTATTCCTTTGGGATCTACAATGAAGGCGATGCTATTGGGTATTGGCCCAGGGATTATGCTATTTTGACATTTGAGGGCAATGCAAGTCGTTTGGGACAACAATTTGACCTAAGCCACCTGAAGATCCGCGGGGAAATGCTCAACGTATTTCATTTTGGGATCAATAGGCGAATGGGCAAAGAACTGACCCTTGGGGCAAGGGGCAAACTGTATTCCAGCATTTTTGATTTTAATTCTACCCAAAACAAGGGTGCTTTTGTAACCAATCCTGGCCAGAACAATATATTGGCCAGCACCTTGGACGCGGATATGCGCTTCCGGACGTCCGGCCTAAACGAACTGGAGAATGCGGAGGATGAAGGAAGTCTGGGCAAAACACTTTTGCAACGTGGATTTTTTGGGGGGAACCTTGGGATAGGCCTTGATCTAGGCTTTAGTTATAACCTGGATAGGCAGACGGTGATTACAGGAAGTCTTTTGGATCTGGGATTTATATACCATAGTAATGACGTAAAGACCTATACCTTAAAGGGTAATGCAACTATTGAGGGTGTAGAGATCATATTGCCCGATGCCCTTGCCGATCCCAACTCGGATTTCTGGCAAGAACTGGTAGATGAGATAGAGGAATTGATTCCCTTTGAGGACGATACCAGAGGTTATGTAGCCTTTCGCCCTACCAAATTGTATGCTTCTATCCGCAGGGATTTTGGGCAACAGCTGGAAACTCGTGGAATTTGTGATTGCGATGAGGTGGTTTCCGCTGGTAACCGGATGCGGGCCAGGTATACCAATAGTTTGGGGGGGCAACTCTACATAATCAATAGGCCACGTGGCCCGCAAACGGCCTTGACGGCTTTTTATACAAGGCGTTTCGGGAATCTGCTTGCCGCCAAGGCAACGTATACCGTGGACAAGTTTTCCTTTACTAATGTAGGGCTTGGGGTTAGTCTGCAGGCCGGTCCGGTAAATATGTATGCCATGGCGGACAATCTTTTGGCCTATAGCAATGTGGCAAACGCACATTACGCCTCTTTCCAATTAGGATTAAATATCATATCTTGGGGCAGGTAAAAATAGGCTCTTGCAGCCCGTTCCTTTCCTAAAAATGGATGTGTTTGGCACGTTTTTTTCAGTAGATTGCCATAAATGAGTTCACCAAAACTGTATTTGTGAAAAGAATAGTAGTATTAGTTCTAATTTTTACGACGGCCAATGTAAGTATGGCCCAAATGGTTTTAAATGACTATAAGTACATTGTAGTGCCCAAGAAGTTTGATGATTTTAAAAAAGAGAACCAGTACCAGACCAGTACGTTGATCAAACATCTTTTCGCCCAAAAAGGTTTTGAGGTCTTTTATGAGGACGATTTGCCTATGGAGCTCTATTCGGACCGGTGTTTGGGTCTTACGGTTCGGCTGGACAACAAATCTTCCATGTTCACTACCAAGGTGGTTCTGGATATGGTGGATTGCCTTTCAAAAACAGTGTACAGCACTTTGGAGGGTAGGAGCAAGGAAAAGGAATATAAAGCGTCCTACAATGAGGCCATACGTGAAGCCTTCCGTTCCTTGGAAAGTTTTGAATATGGCTACACGGGCAAGGCGGAGAATAAGGAGCCCATTACCGTGAGTTTTAGAAACGACGTAAAGCAATTAGAGGAAACCGCTATGGATAAGGCAAAGCCCGTAAATAAAAAAGAGGTAATGGTACAACAGGAGGCCACACGGGAGAACCAGTTCTTCAAGGATAGGACCCCGGTAAAATCCAACATCACAAAAAGCACCGTGGATAGTGGTACGCCAGAAGTGGTGCGGCAAGTGGCCACACCTGATGTTCAGGAGTATGAGAGCAAAGAACCCGTACCTTCCAAAATTGGTAAGCAAGATTCCGATGGCATTGCCATGGAAGCGAAATCGGCCCTATTTGGTAGCACTCTGTATGCCCAAGAGTTGGCCAATGGCTACCAATTGGTGGATAGCACGCCCAGCATTGTCATGAAGTTGTTCCAAAGCTCCCTTCCGGAAGTATTCCATGCAAAAACAGGGGATACGGTCGGGATGGTTTACAAAAAGGAAGGCAAATGGTATTTTGAATATTACGCCACGGACAATCGCATGGTCGAAGAACTCAACATCAAGTTTTAGGCAAGCTTTTTTACTTCATATACCAAAAAAGTTGGATTGCTTTTCGGCTTCTAGCATCCTCCTCAAAAATTTAGCAGTTCAGAAGTTTATGGGTGATATTTGCTTGTATACTTCGTATTTCGCATTTTTATATTCCGTCATCCGTCATCCGTCATCCGTCATCCAATATCCCCATATTTCCCTTTCCACCGTTTGGCGATAAAGTCGGCCAAAGCCTTTTCCCTAGGATTTTGTCCCGGGGTATAAAAAGTGGTCCCGGATAACTCCTCGGGCAGAAACTCCATTGGGGCAAAATTATCGGCATAATCATGGGCGTATTTGTACGCCTCCCCATAGCCCAGATCTTTCATGAGTTTGGTAGGGGCATTGCGTATAGGCATGGGTACGGAAAGATCGCCCGTCTGTCTTACGGTCTGTTGGGCTTTCCCAATGGCCTTGTAGCTAGCATTGCTTTTTGGCGAAGTGGCCAAATACAGGGCACATTGGCTTAGGATAATTCGCGCCTCGGGATAGCCTATGGTATTCACGGCCTGGAAAGTGGCATTGGCGATAACCAGGGCCGTGGGATTGGCGAGCCCGATGTCCTCCGAGGCGGAGATGATCATTCTACGGGCAATGAACTTTACGTCCTCACCACCCTCCACCATCCGTGCCAGCCAATAAACGGCGGCATTCGGATCACTGCCCCGTATAGATTTGATAAAGGCCGAAATAATGTCATAATGCTGTTCCCCGGTCTTATCGTACAAAACGGTGTTCTTCTGTACCCTTTCCAAGACCAGGGAATCGGTTATGGTAACTTTGTTCCCTTCCTCCGAGTTTACCAAAAGTTCAAAAATGTTCAGCAATTTTCGTCCATCCCCACCAGACAGGCGCAGCAGGGCCTCTGTTTCCTTTAGATCTATTTTTTTGGATCGGAGAAATTCATCTTGCCGCATGGCTCTTTCTAGCAAGGCTGTGAGGTCGTCTTTCCCAAAAGGTTGGAGCACATAGACTTGACAACGGGACAGCAAAGCCGGAATGACCTCAAAACTGGGATTTTCGGTGGTGGCACCGATCAAGGTGACCCAGCCTTTTTCCACCGCGCCCAAAAGGGAGTCCTGTTGGGACTTGCTGAAACGATGGATCTCATCGATAAACAATAGAGGGTTCTTGGAAGTAAAGAGGCCACCGCCCTGTTTCGCTTTCTCTATGACTTCCCTGACATCCTTTACCCCGCTGTTTATGGCACTAAGGCTATAGAAAGGTCGTTTGCTCTCATGAGCTATGATATGGGCCAGGGTCGTCTTTCCGGTGCCGGGCGGTCCCCATAAGACAAGGGAGGGCACCAAGCCCTTTTTAATCTGTAGGGTAAGGGAACCGTTTTTGCCCACCAAATGGTTTTGGCTGATATATTCGTCTAGATTTTTAGGGCGTACCCGTTCTGCCAATGGTTCGTTCATTTTGTAAAAATAAGACAAATGCTTTTGGTCGGGAATCCCTTAAGGGACAACATAGGCACGTTTTTATGCGTTATACCTACTTGGATAAACCTGACAATATTTCTGGCTCAATGGTTGCGGCCGGTTTATTGCGTATTGTATTTTAGTGCTTTAACTGGGAGGCCATGTCCGAGCAAAATTATTTCAAGTTTTCCAATCTGGTGATAGCCATACCCCTGTTGGCCGTAATCCTCATTTGGACGGTGTATTGGGTGGAGCTTAAGTTTCAGATCAATCTTAATATGTATGGGGTATACCCCAGGAAATTAAAAGGATTGCGCGGTATTGTGTTCAGTCCGTTTATCCACGGTTCCTTAAAGCATTTGTATAACAACACCATCCCTTTGGCTATCCTTACGGCCTCCCTCTTCTATTTTTATCGGAAGATCGCCTTCACCGTTTTGTTATGGGGTATATTTTTATCGGGCCTGTTTACTTGGGGTATAGGGAGACCCTCCTATCATATTGGGGCTAGCGGGGTGATTTATGTATTGGCCAGCTTTATATTTTTTAAGGGTGTCTTTTCCAAATACTACCGTTTGGTAGCCCTTTCCCTGATTATCGTATTCATTTACGGTAGTCTTTTATGGTATATCTTTCCAGTGAAGGACGGTATTTCTTGGGAAGGCCATTTAGGAGGATTTCTCACGGGACTGGTACTGGCCATTTTGGTAAGGACCGAAATTCCTTCGCCAAAAAAGTATGAGTGGGAGAAGGAGGATTATCAGGAAGAAGAGGATGAATTTCTACAGCAGTTTGATGAGGAAGGAAATTTTATCGAAAAAAAACCCGAGGAAGCTTCGCACGAAGCTTCCATTAAGATAAGGTATCACTATAAGGAGAAAGGCAATGCCGGCGAGGTATAAATTATTGGTTCATTGCGCTGATCGCTAATTGCCAATCTTTGGACATTGCATAACACACTGTTACTATCACTGTTCGCTGCAACTGTCCACTGCTAGTGCTAAGGATACGCGTTTATCCAATCAACTTTTAACCTTGAACCTTAAACTTGAAACCTTCAAACCACCCCACGTTGTCGTACCACCTCGTACAAAAACACGCCGCAAGCCACGGAAACATTCAAGGATTGGATTTCCCCCAGGAGGGGCAATTTGGCTTTATGGTCCACGGATTTTAGTACGGACGGTGAAATACCGCTGTCCTCCGCACCCATAACAATGCCACAAGGGCGATTAAAGTTAATATCGTAGATGGATTGTGGTGTTTTTTCGGTCGCGGCGATTACGGGTATCCCCGAGGCCTGCAAATAGAAAATGGCATCCTTGATATGGTCCGTCTTGGCAATGGGTACCTTAAAGGCCGCCCCTGCCGAGGTTTTTACGGTGTCCGCATTGACCTGCGCGGCTCCTTTTTTAGGGATAATGATGCCGTGTGTACCACTACATTCCGCTGTACGGATAATGGCCCCAAAGTTCCGCACGTCCGAAATACCGTCCAGCAATAGAAAAAGGGGCAAATTGTGAGTGGTGATTACACTTTCTACAAGCTCTTCCAATTCAAAAAAACGAATGGGAGAGATCAATGCCACTACACCCTGGTGGTTGTTTTGGGTAAGGCGATCCAGCTTCTGGAAGGGGACATAAGCAACAGGCACATCTTTTTGCTTTAAGGCTGCCATAAGTTCATGATGGAGGCTGCCCCTAAGCCCTTTTTGAAGAAATACCTTATCTATCGTCTTGTTCGAGTTCAGGGCCTCTATCACCGTACGGATGCCGTAAATCGTATTGCTTTTTTGCATGGCGATAAAGGTAATTTAAAAAAACGGTCCCCTATTCTCGGTCGGCACAATTCATCTATGTTTCCCCAAAGAAAGTCCCTTTGATAACTTCAAGGACCCTTCAATTTTTTGGGAATGTCATTGGAGCCGTTTTT
>JBCBSN010000248.1:0-6726 GCA_039819225.1 Bacteroidota bacterium
CAAAAATAGCTTTTTAACGGAACATAGCAGCTGTTTTGAAATATGCGATCGGAATTCTTTATGACTAGTTTCATTTTTAACAAATATTTAATGGCTTACCATGAGGAACATAATTTAAAAAAAATATATTTGTATATACAATTTTTGTAGAAACATGAATGTTGAGGAAATTATACGAACGGACAAAAAAATTCCGCTAAACAGCCGGACGATTATCCATTTTTTGTTGGTGAACAATAAAATAAATGAACATATTTCCAGGATTTTAAAACCCTTTGACGTTTCATTACAACAGTTTAATGTACTCCGGATTTTAAGAGGACGAAAAGGCAAACCCGCCAACTTATCCACATTAAATGAACGGATGGTCACCAAAATGAGCAATACAACACGTCTGGTGGACAAATTGTTATCCAAAGGATATGTGGAGCGAAGGGTATGCCCCTCCAACCGAAGAAAGGTGGAAATAACCATTACAACTCAGGGCAATAATGCCTTAAAAAAAATGGATGTAGCCATGAGCGGTGTGGAAAAGGAAATTTTGAAAAATCTTTCCACGGATGAATTGGAACAATTGAACCGATTACTTCACAAATTTTAGATTAAAGCATAAAAACAGAAAACAATGGAAAACTATATGGATGCCCTAAATTGGCGTTATGCCGTAAAAAAATTCGATCCCTCAAAAAAAGTGTCCGACCACGATTTTGATATCCTTATGGAAGCAGCGCGCTTAAGCGCCTCGTCCTATGGCCTTCAACCGTATAAGGTATTGGTTATCAATGATAAAAAAATGCGGGAGCGCCTAAAAGCGGTTTCATGGGGACAGTCCCAAATAACCGATGCTTCCCATCTTATCGTAATCGCCAACCAAACGGATTTCGGAGACGAACTGGTGGATGATTACCTACGGAACGCAGCCATAACGCGGGAAATAACGGAGGAATCGTTAAAGGATTATGGCGCTATGATGAAATCGAGTCTGACCCCCTTATCCCCCGACCAAAAGGCAAAGTGGACGGGCAAACAGGCCTATATCGTTTTGGGCAACTTACTTTCGGCCGCCGCATCCTTGGGGATAGATAGTTGTCCCATGGAAGGTTTCGATGCCAAAAAGTATAATGAAATCTTAGGATTGGACGATAAGTCCTTAAATGCCGCTGTGGTAATGACTATAGGGTATCGTTCGGAAGAGGATAAGACCCAACATTATAAGAAAGTTAGAAAAACAAAGGGAGACCTAATTGTACATATCTAAATTAATCGTAAACTATTAAATCAAATTAAAAATGAAAAATGGAGTTTTAAGTTTGGCCTTGGCCTTGGTTTTTGGAGCAACGGCAACGGCCAATAATCCCATAGATGGGGAAAAGAAAGAGGTTAAAACAAGCGAGAGCAAAGTGACCTGGAAAGCTTACAAGGTAACGGGTTCCCACTACGGTACTGTGAACCTAAAAGAAGGTGCCCTAATATTCGATGGGGACAAGCTTTCCGGAGGGGAATTTGTAGTGGACATGAACACCCTGGTGGCCACCGATTTGCAAGGCGAGTACAAGGGAAAACTGGAAGGACACCTTAAATCCGATGACTTTTTTGGTGTGGCCAACCACCCTATGTCCAAATTGGTTTTTACCAAGGTAAAATCTACTGGTAAAAACTCCTATGAGGTTAAGGGCGACCTAACCATTAAGGGCATTACCAAACCCGTGACCCTTGATGTTTCCGTTTACGGTAGTAAGGCCACGGCTACGGCAAAAGTGGACAGGACTCTTTACGACATCAAATACAATTCCGGGAATTTCTTTGAAAATCTCGGGGACAAGATTATCTATGATGAATTTGACCTAGTGGTAGACTTGGAGTTCTAATACCTATTAATCAATAGTAAATCCCGCCGATCGCGGGATTTTTTATTCTTGCATTTCATTTGCGGTTTTAAAAATCATTTCTATATTTGGGGCAATGCACAAAAGAAAAATAAATACATGGTGGTGGAGCAACTTACGACAAACATCGTGAGCTAAGCACCATTGTAGTAAAACTCTATAACAAGGCTTGTCTTCACGACAGGCCTTGTTTGTTTTAAAAGGTTTTAAGTTCATTTCGACGAAGGTCGAAATCACTTTGAAAACCTGTATTCGTTTTAGGGCCTACTGGTAAAGAACACTTTTTGGACGGAATCGATTTTTATGTATATATCATAACGAACAAAAAATTCGGCGTCCTTTACATAGATTTTTCAAACAATATGAAATGAGCATAAACTTTTTTAAGCATACCCTGCCGAACATGATTAAAACAAGTTTATGTGAACCTGCCTGCCGCAGGCAGGAGCAAGCGGTTCCATCTGTGCCAAGTTTTGGAATAGTTTTACTTCCAGTCTATTACAAAATCTTAACCGGATGAAAAATAGAATGTATCGAAATAAGAATAGAATCAGTAGTACCTTTGCCGCCAGATACAATCTGACCAAATTGGTGTATTATGAGAAATTCAAGTTTCCAATGTGGCAATTAAAAGGGAAAAACAACTAAAAAAGTGGAAAAGACAATGGAAAATAAATCTAATCAATGATTTTAGAGCCTGTTTGGGAAGACTTGATGTACTTTTTCAATGAAGCTCAGGAATAAAACAACCGGATTTCGACCTTGGTCGAAATGACTCCAAAATATACTATGTATGACCTATTCCCTTAAAACGTATTACAAAAGGATACTGGCCGACACCATTACTCCGGTAAGTGTTTATCTAAAGATCAGGGACCGTTATCCTAATAGCATACTATTAGAAAGTAGTGACTACCATGCCAATGACAACAGTTTTTCCTATATCTGCTGCAATCCCATTGCTTCTATAACAATATCGGATGAACGTATCATACAGGAATATCCGAATGGTAAACGTGAGGAAATGGGAATCGGCACCGACAGCGATATCGTTTCTACAATTGATGCCTTTGGAAAAAAGTTCGAGGTAGAGGACAACGGTTTTAGGTTTATAAACAATGGGCTTTTCGGCTATATGGCCTATGATGCCGTGCGCTATTATGAAGATATCCAAATATCCAAAAAAAAGGAAGGCTCGGTAGCCATCCCGGATATTTTCTATGCGGTATACCGGAACATTATTGCCATCGATCATTTTAAGAACGAGGCCTATATCTTTGCCCATTGCTATAATACGGAGGACAATACCGGCGAACTGGAACAGATTCTTAACGTAAAGAACTTTGCCACCTACAACTTTTCCAGGAAAGGGGCCGTAGAATCCAACCTCAAGGATCAGGAGTACAAGGAACATGTAAAGTTGGCCAAAAAACACTGCCACCGTGGAGATGTATTCCAACTGGTACTCTCCCGTCGGTTCTCACAAGCTTTTAAGGGCGATGAATTTAATGTCTATCGTGCGTTGCGTTCTGTAAATCCCTCTCCCTACCTGTTTTATTTTGATTATGGCGATTTTAAGATTTTTGGTAGTTCACCGGAGGCACAATTGGTAGTAAAAGACGGAAAAGCCGAGATACATCCCATAGCCGGGACCTTTAAACGAACAGGCAACGACGAGCAAGATGCCGAACTCGCCAAAAAATTGGTTTTGGACGACAAGGAAAATAGCGAACATGTAATGTTGGTGGATCTGGCCCGGAACGATTTAAGTCGAAATGGCAATATGGTAAGTGTAGAAAACTACAGAGAGGTACAGTACTTTTCCCATGTAATCCATCTGGTCTCCAAGGTCACGGGACAAAAGAAAAAAGATATTCCCACCATGAAGGTGGTAGCGGATACCTTTCCTGCCGGCACCTTGAGCGGGGCCCCCAAGCATAGGGCGATGCAGCTTATAGAACAATATGAAAAGACCGGAAGGGGCTATTACGGTGGTGCCATAGGCTTTATGGATTTCAAAGGCAACTTTAACCATGCCATAATGATACGGACCTTTTTAAGTAAGGACCATCAACTCCATTTTCAGGCGGGAGCAGGTTTAGTAGCCGCTTCCGACCCAGATAATGAACTGGAGGAAACCTATAACAAGCTAGGAGCATTGAACAAAGCGTTGGAAATAGCAGAAGAAATATAGGCCTCTTAGCCCCCCAAAGGGGGAACAACTCCTCGTCTACTTTAAAATTCGCGGGAAGTTAATATAGAACCGAAATTAAATGAATAAAAAGAATACTGAACGGAAACACGCCAACTCCCCCTCCTTTGGAGGGGGTCGGGGGGAGGTTTTGGTCATAGACAACTACGATAGTTTTACCTACAACCTGGTCCACTATTTGGAAGACCTGGATTATAAGGTGACCGTTAGAAGAAATGACCAGTTGGCCTTGGAAGAGGTAGATCAATTTGAAAGGATAGTGCTTTCCCCGGGCCCAGGAATCCCGGATGAAGCCGGTTTGCTAAAGGAGATCATAAAGACCTATGCCCCATTCAAAAGGATTTTCGGGGTTTGTTTGGGCCTTCAGGCCGTTGGGGAGGTATTTGGAGGCACTTTGCTAAATTTGGACGAGGTATACCACGGTGTGGCTACTACCATCAAAATTGTGAAAGACGACATCCTCTTTAAAGATATGCCAAGGCAAATAGAGGTGGGACGCTACCACTCCTGGGTGGTAGATTCCAGTTTGCCGGAAAGTTTGGAAGCTACTTCTTTTGATGAGAACGGACAGGTGATGTCCCTTCGTCATAAGAAATACGATGTTTCCGCGGTACAATTTCACCCGGAATCCGTATTGACCCCCGAAGGGAAACAGATTCTAAAAAATTGGCTTGAAGGATAATAGATTTTAGATACTAGAAATGAGACGTGAGATAATAGCTATGAATACTTCAATTATACCCATCGAAATTTAGGACTATCATCCCATATCCATTAAAAGATTGCCGCCTGCGCGGAAATGACCATATAAAAAATAGATGAAAGAAATACTCAATAAACTCATTAATCACGATATTCTTTCCAAGGAAGATGCCAAAAAGGTGCTCGTTAATATTGCCAAGGGCGAATACAATGCCGGCCAGATCGCGGCTTTTCTTACCGTATATATGATGCGTAGTATTACGATAGAAGAACTAGAGGGCTTTCGCGATGCCCTTTTGGAACTATGCCTAGCGGTAGATTTGGCAGACTATAACCCTATAGATCTGTGTGGTACGGGCGGGGATGGCAAGGACACCTTCAATATCTCTACCCTGGCCTCCTTTGTTACCGCAGGTGCCGGAATAAAAGTAACTAAACATGGCAATTATGGGGTTTCCTCCAAATGCGGCAGCAGCAATGTCATGGAGTTTTTGGGTATAAGATTCAGCAATGAAAAAGATTTTTTGGAACGATGTATAGATACAGCGGGAATATGTGTACTTCATGCGCCCTTATTTCATCCTGCCATGAAAAATGTAGCCCCGATAAGAAGGGAATTAGGGGTCAAGACCTTCTTTAACATGTTGGGGCCAATGGTAAATCCCGCCTTCCCAAAGAATCAAATGGTAGGGGTATTTAATTTGGAATTGGCCCGTATGTATGGTTATCTATATCAGAATACGGACAAAAACTTTACCGTACTGCATGCGCTGGACGGATATGATGAAATATCCTTGACCGGCAATACCAAGACTATTTCCAAAGGCTCCGAAGGGATGCTGCGCCCAGAGGATTTTGGCGTAGCCCCTATTACCGAAACCCAAATTGCGGGGGGCGAGAGTATTGAAGGATCCGCGCAGATATTTTTGGACATCCTTCAAGGCAAGGGTACCGAAGCACAAAACAATGTGGTATGCGCCAATGCGGGTGTAGCCATTGCCACAGTAGAAAGTATTGATCCAAAGGAAGGTTTTATAAAGGCCAGGGAATCCCTAAAAAGCGGTAAGGGTCTAGAAGCGTTACGGAAACTACAGGAACTGAGTAAGAATTAGGGCGTAAAATGAGCATTCTAGATAAAATTGTTGCCGACAAACGAAAAGAAGTAACACTCAAAAAAGAATTGATTCCAATGCGCCAATGGGAGAAATCCCTCCTTTTTGACAGGGACACCTTGTCCCTGGCACGCGCCTTGCGACAAGGTAGATCTGGGATTATTGCCGAACACAAGCGCCGATCCCCCTCCAAATCGGTCATTAATCAAAACCTTAGCGTACAGGAAGTGGCCCAGGGCTACGAAAATGCCGGAGCCAGCGGTATCTCAGTCCTTACGGATGGAAAATATTTTGGGGGTTCGTTGGATGATCTGATATTGGCCAGGGCCTCCGTAAATCTTCCGCTTTTGCGCAAGGAATTCATTATAGATGAATATCAAATCTTGGAGGCAAAGGCCTATGGTGCGGACGTAATCCTACTCATTGCTGCCATTCTGGACAAAGCACAGATAGTTACCCTATCGCAAATGGCAAAAAGTCTAGGTCTGGATGTTCTTCTGGAAGTACATAATGAGCAGGAGCTGCAAAAATCCCTGATGCCCAGTTTGGACATGCTGGGTGTAAACAACCGAGACCTTAAAACCTTTACTGTAAGTCTGCAAACCAGCAAATCGCTCGCGAATCATATTCCCGAAGACTTTGTAAAGGTCTCCGAAAGCGGTATAAGCAGCGTAACCGCAATAACCGAGTTAAAGAAATACGGGTATCAAGGGTTTTTGATCGGGGAAAATTTTATGAAAACCAAAGATCCTGGGGAAAGTGCGTTGGAATTTATAAAAGACCTGTCAGGTTTTGAAAACCTGACAGGTCTATA
>JBCBSN010000249.1:0-6658 GCA_039819225.1 Bacteroidota bacterium
ATTTGAGCCAATTTTTTGGCTCAAATTCGTAATGCCGTTCCCATCTTATGTTTGGTGAGTAATTGATACGGTAAGAAAGCCCTTTGACAAAAGGGATATCTATATTGGCATACAGGTTGGCAAATAAGTTGCTAAACACTTCTTCGTCTATATTGCGAGAGGCACCGAAAAGGGGATTGCCAACCAACTGATCATCTACAGGGTTTATATTAAGACTTCCATCTTCCAAAAATATTTGCGCATAAGGACTCAAACGATAGGCACTACCTGCATTGTCGCCTGAATTATCCCTTTCACTATAGAAGGCATTAACGCCAAAATCCATCCAATCCGTAACCTTTGTTTCTAGATTTGTCCTAAGGGCGATTCGCTTGGAATTATCATTGAAACGCAACCCCCTCTCATCAACCAAGGAACCAGATACAAAATAGCTTACATTTTCATTTCTACCGCTGATGCTTAAATCATAGGATTGAATCGAGGAAGTCTGCCTCACGATTTCATAAGGGTCTATGGTGGTACCATTGCTAAAACTAATAGCCTCCGGTGCTTCCAAATAATTCAAGATATTTGCCGGATCAGCTTCTTGCCCGGTTTGTTCCCTGAAGTCAAGCGTCTTTTTAATATATCTCTCAGGGCTCAATAATTTAAGGTCATTGCTCGAATTTTGAAAAGCATAAAACGTATTGAATCGTATTGTAGGTTTACCCCGATCACCCTTTTTAGAAGTAATCAGAATAACACCATTTGATGCACGGGATCCATAGATGGCCGTGGAACTTGCATCTTTTAATACTTCTATGGATTCAATATCATTGGGATTGATGTCTGCCAAATCTCCGTTGAAGAAGATTCCATCCAATACAATTAAGGGATCATTGCTCCCTGAAAGCGATCGCGTACCCCTGATAAGGATATTACCTCCTTGACCTGGCCTACCATTGGATGTAAATTGTACTCCGGCAACCCTACCTCGTAACGCTTGTGCTACATTGGTATTTGGTGTGTTTTCAATCTGGCTAACATCTACTTTTGATATGGAACCGGATACAAATCGTTGTGACTTGGTACCATAACCTACAACGACCACCTCATCAAGTGATGAAGAGCTCTCTTGTAGCTGAATCTGTAAATTCTGGTCTTGGGTAATCGTAAATTGCTGGGTGGTAAAGCCCACATAGGAAACCTCCAATACCCCACCATCGGGAACGGTAATCTCAAAATTACCGTCAAAATCCGACTGGGTTCCCGTAGTTGTTCCTACGACCACCAAGCTCGCCCCGGGCAACGGCGAACCATTTTGGTCCGTAACGGTCCCGGTAATCTGATATTCGTTCTGTAACCCTATGCTATTAGAAGCCTTAGTCTCTTCCAATGCTTCTTTTTTATTTAGGGATATTTGCCGGTCCTCTACCGTATAGTCGATATCCGAGCCGTTGAACATAATCTTAAGGATATGTCCGATTCGCTTGGACTTTACCTTAACATCCACTTTCCGTTCCAGATCTACCTGGGCCCTATCGAACAAAAAGCGGAACTCGGATTGGGACTCTATCGCCTCAATGACCTGGGCAATCATGGCCCTTTCCATTTGCAAGCTAAGTTTGGTGTTCTGCCCGTAAGAGTAAGTAGTTGCCTGAACCTGGAAAAACGAAACTATAAGAAGTGTAAATACGAGTTTCATTTTAAGAGCGTAACTGCATGGCAAGCCTTGTACCTGCCATGGCATATTCCTTTTATTTTCCATATTTTTGGTTTGGTTTAAATGTGTATTTGCGTTTAATCCATTCTTAATCGGAAAATACTAGCCCTATTTTCCGATTTTTTTATTCACTTCATTAGCCTTGTTGTTTTTGGGCCCATCAACACTACCCCTAAAATCATCCCGATAGCTCTTGGGATTTCGTTTGGTGTTAACAGGCCTTAGATTATTCCTTTGTATTAATTGTTATTTCCCTCCCGGCTATCCTAAAGTCTATGGGGGTTATCCTGGACAGGTGGTACATTACCTCTTCTATCGTTTCCACATCCACATGAAAACTGGCATCATATCGTTTTTGGACAAACGCTTCCCTATTGTATTGGATAACCACATTATAGGAACGCTCCAGATTGGCGATGATATCCTGGAACCTGGCATTCCTAAAAATAAGCTCCCCCTTTAACCAACCGGTATACAATCTTAAATTAGCGGGTGAAATGGCAATGCTGCCCTTGGTTTTGTCCCACTCCGCTTTATGACCGGGTGTTAAGAATCGTTTGCCCTGTGGGCCATTCCCGGACAGTGCCACGGAACCTTCGACCAAAACGGTCTGTACATCCACCCCCTCGGCATGCGTGGAAACATTGAATTCCGTGCCCAATACTTCAATCGTGAAACCGTCTTTAAAAGCAACGTTAAAAGGTCTAATACTATCTTTTTCTACTTTAAAATAGGCTTCCCCCGTCATAACTACCTCCCGCTTGCCCTTGTCCGAAAAAGCGACAGGATACCTTATATGTGTTCCCGAGTTTAAACTCACATGACTGCCATCGGAGAGGATCAGATCAAAGGTTTTCCCCAAGGGTACCGTAAGTTCATTGTAGACCAGATTTTTCTCCTTGTTCGTATCCGACACTGCGGAATAGTCCAGTACCTTTCCACGTTGCACGCCATGCGCATTGCCCTTTTTATCCGATAGCCTCACCTCCGAGGCGGATTCTTCTGAAAGGACTTTTTTGCTCCCGTCCGCTTGGGTCAGGATAATCTGATCTGTTCCCAATTCCGAATCGCCGTCAATCGGTGCTGTGCTTTGAATCCCATAGTAGATTACCGATGATACCATAAGAATTCCGATAAACAGGGCGGCATATCTTAAAACACGTTTGCGAAAAGGCAATACTTGGCCGCTGGTACTCTTTTCCTTGCCAATCTTTACCCTATTCCTTAAAATCGCCCAACTGCTTTCCAAATCGGTGGAATCCATAATTTGGAGTGCTTCTTTTACCAGTCCGGCTTCCTGAAGCTGCCGTACCAGTTTCTCTTCCTCCCTACTCAGGGATACCTCAAAACGGCCACTGTCCTGTAGTTGGCGTAAGGCTATATAAAGGGTGCTTTTTTTATCCATCTTTACTTATATGTTCCCAAAAGGTTAAAAAATAGCTACAGAAAAAATGATTTTCTCAATTTTTTCCCAAAATTCTATGAAATTCTAAAGAAGTATGGCCCTTAAGATCAACGTAGCCACCCTTTTAAAAGAAAAAATGTGGGTTAGGTTGCTTGGGTCAAACAAAGTAGTTTAGGATACCCCAAGCTGTTAGTATGGAAAACTCGCTTACTTCCATTTTTTTTATGAAATCGTAGACCCTTCTCATTTGGGCCTTTACCGTATTGATGGATATATTTCGTGTTTCCGCAATTTCCTTGTAGCTGAGCCCGCCCAGGACAAAATCCAAAAAAATATTTCTCCTGGATTCGGGAATGGATTGGATTATCTTATTAACCCTTTCCAGTTTAACATCATGGCGATTATGGTTTTCAAAGGCAGTGTTTGATCTAAGCCTAACGGCCTCATTGAAAACCTGTCTTTCCTTTTCCTTTTTTTGAAGCTGTTTTAGACTCAATTTCCGGACGGCGGATATCCCATAGGATTTGAAGTTTTCCCGTATCATCAAGGTTTCCCTTTTCTTCCATACGGATTCAAAGAAGGACTGTACAATATCTTCCGCTATGGTTCTATCTTTAACTATGGCAAAGGAGACCAGTAATAAATGTACATAGTTTTCCTTGTACATGCTTTCAAACTCTTTTGGACCTATCCACTCCATATTATTGGCAATACCGCTGTATCTAATCTAACTTATACATTGTAAGGAAAGGGATTATTTTGAAAAATTAAGGGATTATAAAGTATAGCCGGATACCCGCGAAAAATCGGATTTATGAAGAAACTTTGGAAGAATCCTTGTCCCCTTTTGTGAACCCATAGAACCCTAGGGTATCTTTCTTTTTTGATGGCTTTTTGCCTAATCCCCACTTATTTAACAAAAAACATCTTACTTTCTAAACAAAGTTGTTATTTTTTGCCAAATTAATAAAATATTGCGAATATTTTCCAAAGACTCTATTTTTTTGATTTCCTATTGAAATTAAGCGCTCAGCTAAACGGCCCATGGTAAACCAAGCTGGGCAAGTATTGGAAGGGTGCACGACAAATTTCACTTCATACGTAAAAACAATCTTCAACAGCAACGTCAAATTTAGAGGGGTGTACGACAAATTTCCGGTTTTGGATTTGATTGTACCTTTTTGAACCTCTTTTCCATGAAAAGACCTCACCCAACCTCCCCAAAGGGGAGGGGTTTCCCTCCCTTGGAGGGATTAAGGGAGGTCAAACATCGGCATTTGGAAATTTGTCGTACACCCATTTAGAGCCTGTTTAAGAATTTGTCAATTATTTTTTCCTGCCCGTTCCATTCAGGCGGGTTCTAATCACAAATTCCTAAACAGGCTCTTAGCTGTAAGCTTAGACCTGCCAGGTTTCAGAAACCTGGCAGGCCACCCAATAGTGAAATGTGTCGTACACCTTAATGGAATAGGAAACCTATCTACTCACATTTTTTCTTTACTTTTGCCCGCACATAAGCGCACGTGGCGGAATTGGTAGACGCGCTAGCTTGAGGGGCTAGTGACCGTTAGGTCGTGGAAGTTCGAGTCTTCTCGTGCGCACCAAAAAGAGGGCTCTCCTTTCCCAAGGACATTGCAAAAACCCGTTTAAATACTAAGGGACTTCTATAGCCTTCTTACCTCTACATTTTTAAACCAAACACCTGCCCCGTGGTCCTGGAGGCCCAGATACCCATCGCTGGCCTTGCCGTAGTCCGGAAAATCGTTCCATTTGCCACTGTTTCGTTTGGTTTTCCAATCCTCTGAAAACTTATTGAACTCCACAATTTTTTCCCCATTGAGCCAGTGCTCTACATAGCCCTTGTTGAAGATGATACGGGACGAGTTCCATTCCCCAACAGGTTTTAGTTTCTTTTTCCCTTTGTCCGCAGTGTGCATGGCATAGTTGGCCCCGCTTTTCTGCCAATCCTCAATGGGATCTGGAAATCCCACATCGTCTAACAATTGGTATTCGGCACCGGTCTCATAAGGTGCCTTATACGAATCGGACTCTACCACATGATAAAAGATACCGCTGTTGCCGCCTTTGGTAATCTTCCATTCCAAACGGAGTTCAAAATTGTCGTAGGTGGCCTTTGTAATGATGTCGCCACCAATATCGCCGCCCTCTCCGTAACATTCGATAAGATCTCCCTTAAATTCCCAATTACCGGGTAAATCTTGTTGATTGTACCCTCTCCATAGGCTAGGGTCCATAAGTGAGACCCAGTCCGATTTCTGCTCGGACATCGTTTTGGTTTCCATATGGGCCTCATCACTAATTTTTCTTTTGCCCTTGCAGGAAACAAAAAAAACGCTCATCAGTAAAGCAACCCATAAAAAAAATCCTCTCCTCATGTTATAACGTTAATTTTAAGGTTAAACCATTCGTTGGTTCTAAAAGTACATTAAAATGGGATAATAGAAGTGCTGAGCATAGGCTGTACTGGCATTTTTTTCCAAAAAAACCTGTGAACAATGTGCGATCTTCGAATGGAAACAATCTAAATAACCGGTTTTAACTGAAACTTTAACAATAGGTTTTTACAGTGGCAATAATATAATTGTAAATTTGTTTAAACATTTCTAAAAAAGGATGAACAATGTAAAAAAGTTCTTTAGTATTCGGGATTTGGAAAACTTGTCCGGAATTAAAGCCCATACCATACGCATCTGGGAAAAACGATACGGTCTTTTATCTCCGGAGCGCACAAGTACAAACATCCGAACCTATAGTCTAAGCAGCCTACAAAAGCTTTTGAACATTACGCTCTTGTACAACAACGGTTGTAAGATATCCAAAATAGCCAAGATCCCGGAAAACGAGATTCCCGTACGTGTTAAGGAAATCGTGGCCAAGAACAGTAGTAAGCACCATGCGGTCAATGCCTTTAAACTTTCCATGGTAAATTTTGACCAATCCCTTTTCCTAAATACCTATAATAGCCTTTTGGAGGACAAATCCTTTCGGGAAATCTTCTATACCATATTTATTCCCCTTCTGAACGAATTGGGCCTCTTATGGCAAACAGATACCATTAGCCCCGCACACGAGCATTTTGTGACCGGTCTTATCAAACAAAAAATACTGATCAATACGGAACGGCTACTGCATTTGGAGCCCACCAAAACCGAGAAGGTTTTTGTACCCTTCCTACCCGAGAACGAAATCCATGAAATAGGACTTCTCTATCTAAATTATGAAATTGTGTTACGCGGTTACAAATCTATTTATTTGGGCCAGACCGTTCCCCTGGAAACCCTTAAGGACGTGCTCAAATACTTTGACAACCTTCATTTTTTGTCCTATTTTACGGTAGCGCCTTCCAAAGAAAGGTTGCAGAAATACATCCAGGACTTTTCACAAATGGTCACCGGCTACAAAGCTCCGAAATTATGGCTGTTGGGGCATCAGACAAAATATTTAAAAGAAGAGGGACATCCCAGTTTTGTAAAAACCTTTACTTCCATTGACGAGGTGGTCCAGGAACTCTAAAAGCAGTTTGCCCTAAT
>JBCBSN010000250.1:0-6558 GCA_039819225.1 Bacteroidota bacterium
CTAGGTTATAACTTGTCCAAAAAATCGGATTTCTTTTGTCGCGAGACGGGAATCTTGTGATTGGACTCAAGGACAACATAACCATCGGTTTTCAAGAACGCTTTTATTTTGTGCAGATTAACGATATATGAATTATGGATACGAAAGAAGGAATCGTCCGGAAGCAGTTGGTTGACCTCCTTTAATTTTTTGGTCAGTACTATTTTCTGCCCGTTCGTAAGGAATAGGGTACTATAGTTGCCATCGGATTCAGCGTACAGGATTTCACCGCTTTCCAGGAACAAAAGCTTCCCGTCTGTGCTAAAGGTTATTTTTCTTTTGGCAGATCCCGTATTTAGGTTCAATAGGATGTTCTCCAATTTTTCCGCGGTATAGTTCCTTGCATTGAACTTTTTTATTTTAGCAATGGTTTCCTTCAGGTCGTCCGTATCTATAGGTTTTAAGAGATAATCAATGGCCTCGTTCTTAAGGGCCTTAATGGCATATTGGTTGTATGCCGTTGTAATGATTACCGGAAAGTTTTTGTTCCCTAATTTCTGTATAAACTGAAATCCGTCCATGGTGGGCATCTCTATATCCAGGAAAAGGCAGTCTGGTGAAGTCTTGCCCAAATAGGACAATGCTTCCAAAGGATCGGTAAAGGAAGCCACTACCTGGATCTCCTCGCTAAAGTTGGTGAGTTCCCAGGACAGGCTTTGGAGGGCCTTGGCCTCATCATCTACTAATACGGCTTGCAGCATACTATTGAGGGTAAGGTATTCAAATATAAAATTAAGGCCCAGTCCTTGATAAAAAGATGTGTCAATGGAAGCAATTTAAGTATTGCTGGTATAAAAAGAGACGGGAATAGTAAATTTTTAAGGCTTTTTGTATGAATTTGCTACAATTTCCCAAACCCTACAAATTAGTCTAAAATACCGTTCATACAGAATAATTTACCTTTCATACAGATTAGTTTTTTGTAGTGCGGTGCAAACTATACTTTAGGGGCATTAAAGATTTTGAACGGTTAAAAGGAGCCTAACGCCTATTATCACTGGTTAGGACGTTAAAAGCAGACCTGTCCGCCTTCAGGCAGGAACGCAATTGTTCGGTTTCAGGGCATGGCCGACCGATTAAGGAAAAAATTTGTAAGTATGAAAAAATGTGTCTACATGTTTATTTTATTGATTCTCACAGTGGTATTGGCTGTTTTGTTGGAGAAGAGGGTAGATAATATGGCGGAATATAACCTTGTGGAACAACAGGGTGCAGTTGACAAGGCGGTTATGTTGGACCATGGCGAAAATGTATCGGTAAACAACTGATGTATCCCTACCATATATAATATTGAAAACAACGCAATGGCACTAAATGTTGATACGGATAAGGAATTCCTAATCGAGATTGTCAAAGATAATCCTTATCCCGGTTAGCGACACGAAATCCAAAAATATGTTAAGTTCCTCGATATTATTAGGATTTTTTCATTAAAATGTATTATTTTGCCCCACGATTTTAGTTCAGGTATCATTTTTTGAGATTCTAACCAAATCAAAAAAAACAACCTTCCCCCTACAAACACAGACCTGAACTATGGATGTTTGACTGTTACGACTCACATGTTAGTTCCCCTATATGCGGGATTTATGAGAAAAAAAGGTACTTCATTTGGAAGTACTATAAGTCGGAACAATACGTTCTATTAAAATATTATTGTCAATCCAAAAAGGTACGGTCCTTGGAACATGCTAGATAAAGAGCATGAAACTGTTTTGAATAGCAGCGCTCCATCCAATGAATCGTCTTATAACGGATACCTATCTCTTACGAGGAGGTGTTTTTTGCTAGATTTCGGGTTTCGGGGGAACTACCTGGACTAGTTTAGTTGTTTGATGAGTGTCATTCCATATGACACATTGGAGGACCGTACGGTTTGGCAATTACCGGTAAATCACTTCTTCTGTGATTTGCACACTCTCTAACAATTCTTTTAAGTTTTTCGGATTGCATTTTAAAATGGGCCTTATGGAGCACAAGCTTGTGCAAAGTCTTGGCTATTAGACCAAAAGGTATAGGGCATATACTTTTCGGTCTTTTTTTGGAGGCTTCATGGTTCCGCAAAATCGAGTTTTTTTTTTTAGTATTGATCAAGGCAATGTTCGCCTATTGCGAGAGCGGATTTCAACAGCACATGTTAAAAACTTTGAAGGCCTTTTGATAAATGGCGCTTTACAATTTGATAACATTTTTGAATCTTTGTTACCACTCCAAAAGGAACCATTTCTCAATTTAACATTTTAAACTTAACAACAGATGTCCGCAGCCCAAGAGCCGATTTTACAGGAAAATAAAGATAGATTTGTGATTTTTCCCATTGAACACCATGATTTATGGGAATGGTACAAAAAATGTGAAGCCTGTTTTTGGACTGCCGAGGAGATAGACCTGCATCAGGATCTTTCCGATTGGAACAACAAGCTAAATGGGGACGAACGCTATTTTATAAAGCATATTTTGGCGTTTTTCGCGGCCTCGGACGGTATAGTGAACGAGAATTTGGCGGAGAATTTCGTAAACGAGGTGCAGTACTCCGAGGCCAAGTTCTTCTATGGGTTTCAGATTATGATGGAGAACATCCATTCGGAGACCTATTCCCTTCTTATCGACACCTATGTAAAGGAAGAGAAGGAAAAGAATACGCTATTCAAGGCAATAGAGAACTTCCCGGCAATAAAGAAAAAGGCGGATTGGGCCCTTAAATGGATAGATTCCCCCAGTTTTGCCGAGCGCTTGATCGCTTTTGCGGCGGTGGAGGGTATTTTCTTTTCAGGAGCGTTCTGCTCGATTTTCTGGTTAAAGAAAAGAGGGTTAATGCCCGGGCTTACTTTTTCCAATGAATTGATTTCCAGGGATGAGGGAATGCATTGTGACTATGCGGTGCATTTACACAACCATCATTTAGTGAACAAGGTGCCCAAGGAACGGATTACCGATATTTTGACCAACGCATTGGATATTGAGCGGGAGTTTATAACGGAGTCCCTTCCAGTAAGCCTCATTGGGATGAACGCCAAATTAATGACGCAATATTTGGAATTTGTGACAGATAGATTACTGGTGGAGCTCCAATGCAAGAAAGTCTATAATGCGACCAACCCATTTGATTTTATGGATATGATATCCCTTCAAGGCAAGACCAACTTCTTTGAAAAACGGGTCTCCGAATATCAAAAGGCCGGTGTTCTTAATAAGGAAAAGGACGAGAGCAATCAGAAAATTAGTTTTGATGCCGATTTCTAGGAATCGGTTCAATGATATAATACATTGACGAACCTGGCAATTTCCCCCATTGGCCTTATGCTTTAATAATCTAGCAAACTCCAAGGTCTCTACAGGATTGTTTATTTTAATGCTTAAGACAGTTAGTGAAAAATCCAAAATTTAATCCAAAGAAAATAATATGTATGTAGTAAAAAGGGACGGGAGAAAGGAGCCAATGATGTTCGACAAGATTACGGCCAGGGTTCGTAAACTGTGCTATGGTCTAAATCCGCTAGTGGACCCAATAAAAGTAGCCATGCGCGTTATCGAAGGCCTCTATGATGGTGTTACTACCTCGGAACTGGACAACTTGGCCGCGGAACAGGCAGCCACAATGACCACTACCCATCCCGATTATGCCAAGTTGGCGGCACGAATTTCCGTTTCCAATCTACATAAGAACACCAAAAAATCCTTCTCGGAGACCATGAAGGATCTATATGAATACATAAATCCGAGAACGGGTAAAAAGGCACCCTTGCTTTCCAAGGAGGTCTACAAGGTGATTTCCGAAAACTCGGAAAAACTGGACTCCACCATTATATACAATCGTGATTTTGGGTATGATTATTTTGGCTTTAAGACCTTGGAGCGGTCCTATCTGTTAAAATTGAACGGCAAAATTGCTGAAAGACCGCAACATATGCTGATGCGAGTGGCCGTGGGCATCCATTTAAACGATTTGGATTCGGCCCTGGAGACTTATGAGCTGATGTCCAAGAAATATTTTACCCATGCTACGCCCACCCTTTTTAATTCGGGAACGCCCAAACCACAAATGTCCTCCTGTTTTCTTTTGGCCATGAAGGATGATAGTATAGATGGTATTTACGATACCCTAAAGCAGACGGCCAAAATATCGCAATCGGCAGGGGGTATCGGACTTTCTATTCATAACGTTAGGGCTACGGGATCTTATATTGCGGGAACTAATGGCACTTCCAATGGTATTGTTCCCATGTTGCGCGTTTTTAATGATACGGCACGTTATGTAGACCAAGGAGGCGGAAAACGCAAAGGCAGTTTTGCCATTTATGTAGAGCCTTGGCATGCGGACATCTTTGATTTTCTGGAATTGAAGAAAAACCATGGGAAGGAGGAGATGCGCGCGCGCGATCTTTTCTACGCCATGTGGATACCGGACCTTTTTATGAGGCGGGTGGAGGCCAATGAAGATTGGACGTTAATGTGCCCTAACGAATGTCCTGGACTTTTTTCCAATCATAGTAAGGATTTTGAAGAACTATACCTAAAATATGAGCAACAAGGCAAGGGAAGGAAGACGGTCAAGGCCCGCGACCTATGGGAAAAGATATTGGAGTCCCAAATAGAGACCGGAACCCCATATATGTTATACAAGGATGCCGCCAACCGTAAGAGCAACCAAAAGAATCTGGGGACCATACGATCTTCCAATCTGTGCACGGAGATTTTGGAGTATACCTCACCGGACGAAGTGGCGGTTTGTAACTTGGCATCCATTGCGCTTCCTATGTTCGTGAAAGGGGGAAAATTTGATCATAAGGAGCTTTATAAGGTGACCAAAAGGGTAACCAAGAACTTAAACCGTGTCATTGATAGGAACTACTATCCGGTGAAGGAGGCCAAGAATTCCAATATGAGGCATAGACCCATAGGTTTGGGAATCCAAGGATTGGCGGATACGTTCATTATGTTGCGCCTTCCCTTTACCAGCGACGAGGCCAAGCAATTGAACCAAGAGATTTTTGAGACCCTCTATTATGCCGCGGTCACGGCTTCTATGGAACAGGCCAAGGAGGAGGGGTCCTATTCCTCCTATGAAGGTTCCCCGATTTCCGAGGGAAAGTTCCAGCATAATCTATGGGGCATAAAGGACGAGGAGCTTTCCGGACGCTGGGATTGGGAAAAACTACGTAAAGAGGTCATAAAAAATGGTGTTCGGAATTCGTTATTGGTAGCTCCGATGCCAACGGCCTCTACCTCACAGATATTGGGTAACAACGAATGCTTTGAGCCTTATACTTCCAATATCTATACAAGAAGGGTACTGTCCGGAGAATTTATTGTAGTCAACAAACATCTGTTGGAAGATTTGGTGAAATTAGGTCTTTGGAACGAGAACATGAAACAGGAACTCATGCGGGCCAACGGATCAATACAACATATAGAGAGTATTCCGAAGGACATTAGGGAACTGTACAAGACGGTTTGGGAATTAAGCATGAAGGACATCATAGATATGAGCCGTCAGAGGGGCTACTTTATTGACCAAAGCCAGTCCCTGAACCTGTTTATGGAGAACGCCAATTACGCTAAACTTACCTCCATGCATTTTTACGCATGGAAAAGTGGACTCAAAACCGGAATGTATTATTTGCGCACAAAAGCTGCGGTAGATGCCATTAAATTTACCTTGGACAACACCCAAAAAAAACAAATGCCCGTTGGTGTGGCGGCGGAAGTGGAGGTTGCGGCAACAAGCTTGCCGGCAGCTGATACTGCCAAAGCCATAGAGGTGAAGCCCACCCCTATAGCTCCACAACAAGAGTTGGATATAGAGCCCATGACCGCCGAAGAAATGAAGGAAATGATCTCACGGGCCAAGGAAGGCCAGGCAGACGATGACTGCCTTATGTGCGGATCATAATATGTGATAGTGTTTATTGATTAAAGGTCCGGATCATATGTTCGGGCCTTTTTTGTATGGCAAACGGGTACGGAACAAGCTCTTATTTCTTAAAATAGGGCTTTAGGGCCAGGGAAAACATGATGGCCGCCATGTAAATAATGAGTATAATAAGATGTTTTTCCATATTCCCAAAAAGAGTTTAAATACCTACGCAAAAGAAGGACAATAAAGATGCCGGGATTTTCTTAAAAACAAAAAAAATCTGTGAAAAACTGCCAATATTCACAATTTGTAGTTTAATTGTTAAAATCCCTATAGGCCTGCAAAAAGACTTTGTGTAAAGTAAGTGTAACGAAATAGAACCAAAGACTTGGTACGGCTAAAGTATGCTTAACTTAACACTGGCTTAAAATCAAGCTCAGGGATTCGAAAACCTTTTAAGATAAAAACGGTAGCTGATTTTTGCAATTAAGACCAAAAACATATAAAGACCAAGAAGATAAAGATAAGGGTACATGAATATAGAACGCAATTATGGGCCATGACCGTATGTTATGTCCTTGCAGTTTGTCGAAAAACCAATTTTTTTCGACAAACTACCTAAATACCATGCGAACTTGCCTTTGGTTCGTAGGATATAGATA
>JBCBSN010000251.1:0-6517 GCA_039819225.1 Bacteroidota bacterium
CATACTTCTGACATATTGATTACGTTCTTCTCAAAAGTGGTATTATCAAATCTGTATGCCGAATACAATACCGCTTCAACACCGGCCTCGTTTTGTAAAACGTTACCCTCGGAAAATTCACCTGGTGGAAGCAAATCCAATTCATCTGAACAACCTATGGCCATAACTAGGACCATAGTCATCAAAATCCAATGTTCAACATTTCTCTTTTTCATTTTTCTATTTTTAATTACTGTACGTTTTTCCATGATCAATTGGGTTTAAAATTCCACATTAAAGCCCAATAAGTAGGTTCGGGCAAATGGATAGGCATTATAATCGATCCTTAGGTTATTGCTGCCGGCCGCATTTGATGTGGGGTCTACACCCGAATAATCGGTTATGGTAAACAAATTCTGGCCGGTTACATAAACCGTTAGCCTGTTGAAAACGTTCAGGTTCTGAATAGGAACATCGTAGGATAACTGCAACGACTGCAAACGAATATATGAGGCATCTTCAACGGTACGCGAGTTGACTTCCGTACCTCCTTGCGGGGACACAAAAGACGGAAACTCGTTAGTAGGATTGTTGGGTGTCCACCTATTCAAATAGGGTTCTGCCAGTTTGTTTCTTCTAAAGTTGATGGGGAAATAGGTGTCGACCAAATTGTTGTTTAGGGTGTTGATGCCTTCCACTCCTTCTAAAAAGGCACTTAAGGTAATTCCCTTGTAACGAATTGTATTGGTCCATCCCCAGTTATAATCTGGAAAAGGTTTCCCAATTATCACTCTATCATCCCCATTGATTTGACCATCGTCATTTTGGTCGGTATACTTTAAATCGCCGGGAACCCTCCCGAAAACAGCAGCTTCTTCCTCTTCGCCCAACTGCCATACGCCTTCCACATTAAAACCGTAAAACGAGTTTAAGGGGTCACCAGGTCTGGTTATAGTCGCGTTGTTAACAAAGCCTAGGCCTCCACGTATGATTTCCTCCGCTTCGCCAATATCCAGGACATTGTTGTTAACCGTAGTTAGGTTGAAGTTGGTATCCCATGAAAAATCCGGGGTAGAAAAAATGGACGCATTTATAGTAAATTCAAATCCGTAATTTTCCATGCTACCAATATTTTCCACCCTACTTGTAAAACCTGTATTGGACGGTTGGGGGACACTCAACAATAGATCTTCGGTCCTTCGGTTGTAATAGTCGATTGCACCTGAGAGCCTTCCGTTCCAAAATCCAAAATCCACACCTACGTCCAATTGGTTGGCCGCCTCCCATTTTAGATCCGGGTTGGGTATTCTTGTGGGTAAGATTGTCGTAAAACGCTCGGAGTCCAAAACAACGGTATTTGCAGTATCAAAGCTTCCCAGGTATAAATAGTTTTGAATACTGGCATTACCAATACTTCCGTAGCTTGCTCTGAGCTTCAGTTCGGAAACGGTTCTGTTGTTTTGCAAAAAGCTTTCCTCGTGCATTTTCCAAGCTATGGCACCGGATGGAAAATACCCCCATCTGTTTTCAGGTCCAAACCTTGAAGAACCATCTGCTCTGATGGAAGCGGTAAACAGATACTTATTGTTCAAGGAATAGTTTACCCTACCCAGATAGGAGTTAAAAGTGGCTTCCTGTCTTCCACTGCCCAAATTGTTCAAAAGGGGGTCGCCACTACCAATAGCATCGGTTCTTAAATCCGGAAGTGCAAAGCCTCGAGCATTTCCGTTGAATGTGGTGCTTCCAAAATATTCATAGGTTGCCCCAAAAACTGCGTTGACGCTGTCATCACCAAAGTCTTCATTATAGTTGAGGGTACCTTCAATTAAATAGTAATCCGTCCTACCTGTCAATATCGAGGCAATACCGCCTTGACCTGCCCCCTCAATTGTAGTTTCGTCAATAAAAACATCCCTGCGGGTATTGTTTACATCTGCTCCCAAACGTGCTTTCACGGATAATGTAGGGACTAAAAAGTATTCCCCATAAATGTTTCCATATGTCCTAAAGGATTTGGCCGTGGCATCTTCCCCATTTAACAGTGCCACTGGATTATCTATCTGAGGGCCCACAAATTCAGATTGCTGTAGGTTGCCATCGGCATCAAAGACCGTAATAGTAGGATCATAATTGATCGCAGCATAAATAGCACCGGCATTTTCATTCAATCCAACCCCATTAGAGGCAAAGTCATCAAATACATAGGAGGAGTTCAAATTAAGACCGAATGCATACTTTTTGTCGTCCCTTACATCAATATTTGCTCTAATGTTATAGCGTTCAATTCCGGAATTCTTCACAATACCATCTTGGTCAAAATAATTTAGCGAAGCATAATACGTGGCTTTTTCGGAACCTCCGGATACGGCAACATTATGATTGTGAATAACCGCATCCCGTAACAGTTCATCTTGCCAGTCCGTTCCGTTGCCCTGTACTTCGGTTACCCGCTGCGCATCACTTCCGCCGCCTTCATCGATTATAGCATTTAAGACATCCCTATAATCTGTTGGTGCCAGCACTTCGAACCTATTGGCGACGGCTTGCCACCCAACATAGGAGTCATAGTTTACCTTCATTTTACCAGCACGTCCATTCTTTGTAGTAATCAATACTACCCCATTGGAGCCCCTAGCCCCATAGATTGCCGTTGCCGAGGCATCCTTTAGAATTTGAACCGATTCTATATCCGCCGGATTCAAGGTATTCAAAGGATTTCTTGGATTCTGGCTCCCAACAAATCCGGAACCAGTACCCGTAACCGGGGCATTGTTATTCGAAGGAACCCCATCGATTACATATAAGGGTTCATTACTCGCATCTATAGAGCTGGCACCCCGTATATTGACCGACATCGCACTACCGGGTTGGCCACTTTTTTGTGATATTTGAACCCCTGCCGCACGGCCTTGAAGGGTCTGTTCCAGGGAGACATTGGCCCCAGGCGTTAAATCTTCGGCGCTAACGGAAGAAACTGCTCCGGTAAGATCTCCTTTTTTTACCGAACCATAGCCAATCACCACCACCTCATCAAGGTTTTGGGTGTCCTCTTGTAAGACTATATTCATAATGGATCTTCCGGCCACGCCCACTTCCTGGGTCAAATACCCAATATAGCTGAACACGATTATACCATCGGACGGAACATTGTCCAAAGTGTAGTTTCCATCAAAATCGGTCTGTGTTCCGTTGGTCGTATCCTTCAACAATACCGAGGCTCCTGGCAAGGGGGTACCATTACCATCCTTAACAGTTCCAGATAGAACCAAATCCTGCGCAAATGTCCAGTTTCCTAAAAAGAAAAGTAGCACTAAAAGCCATATTCTTTGACTGTAACCGAACTTAATTTCTTTTCCCATAATCTAGTTTGCTTATTGGTTGTAATTCAATTTTAACAGTATTTTGCTTATAAATTTTAAAAATGTAAATTTTAAGGCATCAAAAGTGATTATTTTTCAATACAATGTTAATATTTTCATAAACAGATAATCTGTATATTTGTACTTGTAGATAGCATTTTTGTTGAATTTTGTTATGGTGTTGTATTTTACAATATATGTTGTCCAACAAGTTCCGACACAAACTAAAACATGTACATGAAATCCTACAGATATCCTATTAAACATATTCTAACCCTAATAATTGGCATCATTGCCAGTTATTATGGAGGTGGAAAATTGTACGGTCAAGATTATGAAATAATAAAAGTCACAACCGAAAACGGACTTTCCCATAGCACCGTATTCGATATAACTCAAGATGGTAATGGATTAATGTGGTTTGGAACAAGAGAAGGCTTAAATCGCTTTGACAGTAATGAAATAAAAACTTTTTACAAAGAAGATTCCGAAGGCCTTCCCTCTAATTTGATTACGTCTTTGCTTTATGCTAAAAATATTCTCTGGGTTGGGACAGATAAAGGATTGTCGAAATATCATATTTCTAAAGACGTTTTTGAACCTATACCACAACTGAACGACTCATACGTAATGAATCTGTTCCAATCAAGCAACTCTGAAATTTTTATATCTACCCAAAAAGGATTCTACAAAATCGAGGAAGACGGAAATTTAAAAACACTAGTGAAAGATGGTTTTTTTAATTCCGTAATTGAATATAGAACCGATGTTTTTTTAACCGTTTCAGACCGTTCTATACGAATGACAAACTCGAAAGGCGAGGTTATCAAGTATTATGAACTAAATGCAAAGTCTCCTAAGAAGAGCCAATCCGGTCGAGTAGCAATTAACAAATTATTTAAAGATTCCAAAGGTTTTATTTGGGCTGGGACAACAAAAGGACTTTTCCAATATGACCAAAAAAATGATTCTTTTAAAAAAAGTAATCTCATCGACCAAAAGGGTGGTCCCGAAACCAAAGTGATACGTAATATTGTAGAGGATCACGAAGGCAACCTCTATTTTGGCGGGGAAGCGGGAATTATTGTAGTGAACCCTAAAAAAAGCATAAGAACGCATATTGGCCAAGGTTTTCAAATACCCAATACATTATCCGACAAAGCCGTGTATTCCTTGTTTATCAGTAAAAACAATATCGTTTGGGCGGGCACCTATTTTGGCGGAGTCAATTATTTTAAGCCCAAAGGGAACGCATTTAAACGCCTTATACCCAGTGAATTTAAGAACTCAATAAGTGGCAAAGCCATAAGCCAAATGATTCAGGTGGAAAATGGGGACTTATGGATCGGTACTGAAGATGGTGGCATTTCAATACTTGACAAAAAAACCAACACGTTCAAATATTTAAGAAATAACCCAAATTATTCCCAAAGCTTAAGCAGTGACAATGTCCATGCGCTTTATGAAGACTTCGATGGCACAATTTGGGCAGGTACTTTTTTAGGTGGGCTCAATAAGATTGACCCCAATACCAAAAAGGGTAAAGTTTTTACCTATGATCCCAAGGATACCCAAAGTATATCGAGCAATTACATCTATGCAATCTATAGGGATTCCAAAGAACGACTTTGGATAGGTGCCAACGATGGACTAAATCTGTTTGATGACAGCACGGAAACTTTTGATCGAAACGTTCACCCAGAGCTGATGGACAAATTTATTTATGATATTTTAGAGGATCGAGATAATAATCTATGGTTCTGTACCCGATCTAACGGTTTGTACATGCTCGAAAACAAATCAAATCAATGGAAGCATTTTTCTCAAAATTTATCGAATGGAACTGGTGTTTGTAGCGATCAATTTGTAACCGCTTATGAAGACTCTTTTGGGAAACTTTGGTTTGGAACCATGGACGGAGGCTTGCTGTACTATAATAAGGCTGCCGAATCCTTTGAATGCTTTGGGAAGAAAAAGGGTCTACCCAACAATAATATTTACGGTATTATCGAAAACCCTTCCGGAGGTCTTTGGGTAACAACAAATAAGGGGCTATCACTTTATAATCCGGAAAGCGGTAAGTCTAGGGATTATACCACAGCTGATGGTATATCTTACAACCAGTTTAATTTCAAATCTTCGTTTATGGATAAGGAGGGTTGGATTTATTTCGGTTCAGTAAATGGACTTACTTATTTTCATCCAGATTCTGTCCAAACTCCCAATCGGACTTCGATGATTTTCTTAAAGGATTTCCTCTTGTTCAATGAACCAGTTTCAATAACCAAAGATTCTCCACTGCAATTTTCAATAAATGAAACCAAAAACATCACTTTGGAACATTTTCAAAATGCGTTAACCATAGAATTTATTGGTGTAGATTATTTAAGCAAGGGGAAAAATTCATACTCCTATATGTTAGAGGGATTTGATAATTCATGGAATAATGTAGGAGATAAAAAAAACGCGACTTATACGAACCTACCCTTTGGCGAATATGAGTTTCATTTAAAACTAGCAAACAATGAACCTGAAGGATCTTCCCGAAGTCTGGCCATAAACATTTTACCTCCTTTTTGGAAAACCAATTGGGCCTATGCGTTATATTTTTTGACGCTAACACTCATTGCCTATGGCACTTATTACTTTGTGAGATTTGTTCAAGCCAAAAACCTGGCCGTGAAATTAGAAAAGGTAGAGAATGAAAAAATTAGGGAAATAACTAAAAACCGCCTAAACTTTTTCACCTTTATCTCCCATGAGTTTAAAACGCCCTTGACGTTGATCAATGCCGCTATCGATCAATACTCGAACAAGGGATCCATCCCAGGGGAAGCCGCCAACGAGATTCAATATATACAGCGAAGTGCCAAAAAATTGAACCATTTGGTAAAACAACTGATGATGTTTAGAAAAATAGAAACCAAACATGAGAAGTTAAACTTAGTAAAAGGCGATATTATATTGTACCTAAGGGATACCTTTTCAGCCTTTCGGCCCTTGTTTACTTCAAGGGGCCTAAAATCTAGTTTCTCATCCAATATCGAACAATATTATTGCCATTTTGATGGGCATAAAATTGAGACAATTATTTCAAACCTATTATCAAATTCCATAAAGAACACGGAAGGTGAAGGTGAAATTTCAATGGATTTGGACGTAACTCCCGCACCCAATGA
>JBCBSN010000252.1:0-6462 GCA_039819225.1 Bacteroidota bacterium
GTGTCTAATTTGTAAAATTAGGGTTTATCGCCAAAAAGGTAATTTCTATGGATTCTACCGGTTTTCAAGAACCAAAAAATGTATAATATACGGGTTCTTCTTCGGTCTATTTTCTTTATTCTAACAGTGTAACGGTCTGTTCTCTAAATTTCGGAAGGTAATGTTTTGGCGCGGTGGGCGTTAAAGGAACTTTTGCCGTTCCATCATATACGTATTGAATATTTTGGAAAAAGGCTCCCCAATATCCACTTCTACATATTTTATCCTGTATTGTGCGCATTTAAGCTTTAGCTCGGCCATATATCGGGACACCGCAGCCGTATAAGACTCCTTGACATTCTCTGAATATAAATCGATGTGTTCCCCGGTCTCCACATCCAAAAAGCGCTTTGGAGTATTCCCAAAACCGAAATTCAACTCCGTCTCCGCATCCAATACGTGGAACAATACCACTTCGTGCTTGTTGTACTTCAGATGTTGCAGGGCATCAAAAATCTTGGAATCGTCCACCGCGGTTTGAAACATATCCGTAAAAAGACAGATCATACTTCTGCGTTTTATCTTTTCCGCAATTTGATGCAGGTAGGTATGCGTCATGGTCTCTTTTGAAGGCCGGCCGTCCAAACCTACCTCGGAGAGTTTGGCCAAAAGCATCTGATGGTGACGCTCACTTCCCTTTTCAGGGAAATAGTAGCTGTACCTGTCGGAATAAATACTTAGACCTACCGCATCCCGTTGTCTTTTCAGGATATTCATAAGTGCAGCAATGGCCAAGACACTAAAACCGATTTTATTCAGGTGCTCCAGGGATACATCCTTTACTTGGGGATAGTACATGGAGGTAGAATTGTCCAATATAAAGTGGCACCTGAGATTGGTCTCTTCCTCATATCGCTTGGCATACAGCTTATCGGTCTTGGCAAAGAGTTTCCAATCAATATGCTTGGTGCTCTCCCCGGGATTGTAAATCTTATGCTCCGCAAATTCCGCGGAAAACCCGTGAAAGGGACTCTTGTGTATTCCGCTGATAAAACCCTCGACCACTTGATTCGCCAACAGTTCCAGGTTTTGGAACAGCGTCGCTTTATGCAATTCAAATTGAAGATTCATAGACCGAATATAAAACAAAAAAGGCCTGACCTGGGCCAAACCTTTTTAAACCATTTATAATCTTCTTTTTATAACACTTCTTCTATAGCCTTGGTGTATTCCTCCTTTGGAGAAACCCCTACTTTTCGGTCTACGATCTCACCGTCCTTGAAAACCAAAACGGTAGGAATATTACGCACACCGTACTTGGCGGCAAATTCCTGATTGGAGTCCACGTCGATCTTGCCTACAACGGCCTTACCTTCAAACTCCTGGCTCACCTCGTCAATAATTGGGCCCACCATCCGGCAGGGTCCGCACCAAGCTGCCCAAAAATCCACGACTACCGGTTTATCACTTTTTAATACCACTTCGTCAAAAGTGGCGTCTGTTATTTCTAATGCCATTTTGTTTAGATTTAATATTTGCAAATTTAGTCATAATTCATGGGCTTAACTTACTAACGAAGCATACCTTCTATCTATTGCCATATTGGAAATTCTTATGCCCATACCAAAATTTTCGGCCTCGGACACATTTATCCCAATGGTAGATTCTATCCCTAATGCCCGCTCTGCCCGTTAGTTCAATTTGTAATGCACTTGCGCCTCTTCAAGAGTGTTCAGCAATTCGCTACTGATATGTACCTTTTGTTTTCTGCTCACCAAATTTACCTTTATTTCCTCTTCCATTTCGTACACCACAAAATTAAGGCTATGATCCCCCTTGTGCGGGGCCATTGCCTCTTTTAACGCCTTGATACGTTCTTCCTGTAGGTGGTCTATATTGAGTTTAATGGTCAGTTTTTTGGCAAAGGCCTCCATAACATCCTGTAATTGTAGGAAACTGTTGTACTGCAATCTTGGTTCCCCTTTTTTACCAGTATCCCGGTTTATCCATCCTTCGCGGACAAACACCTTAAGATAGGCAAAGGAGTTAATCATTAGAAAATGCCTGAATTTGAGGTATTCCTCCCCAAAAATCCGAAATTCATAGGTGTCCGTATAATCCTCCATGGTAAAAGCGGCCCAACCCCTGCCGTTCTTGGAGATGCGATGTTGCACATCGGTAATGACCCCTGCCATGGACAATTCCCGGTTCACATAGGTTTCCATATCCACCAGGTGGGCAATGCTTGCATTGCAAAAGGCATTGATCTCTTTCTTAAAATCATCTAAAGGATGGCCGGAAATATAAATGCCCACTACCTCTTTTTCCCGGCGCAATTTTTCCATGGTGCCCCATTCCTCACACGGGGGCACGGTGGGTTCCGGGATCTGCACCTCACTGGATTCTCCAAAAAGGCTTACCTGGGCCGAGTTTTGGTTCTCCTGAAACTTGCCCCCGTACCTGATTACCTTTTCCAAAAAGGTGATCCCGTCATTCTCCGCATGGAAATACTGGCCCCTATGCACCCCGAACGAATCAAAACCTCCGGCCACCGCCAAATTCTCAAAGGCCTTTTTGTTGGCCGCCCGTAAATCGATCCGTTTGGCCATATCAAAAACAGAGCGGTACGGGCCGTCCTCTTTTCTGTAGGCCACTATGGTCTCCACAGCAGAGCGGCCAACCCCTTTGATCGCACCCATTCCAAAACGGACGGCACCGTCCTTGTTCACCGCAAATTTGTAATAGGATTCGTTCACATCCGGCCCCAGGACCTCTAGGCCCATACGCTTGCACTCCTCCATAAAGAAGGTCACCTGCTTAATGTCGTTCATGTTGTTGGAGAGTACCGCAGCCATATACTCTGCCGGATAATGGGCCTTTAGGTAAGCGGTTTGGTAGGCGATATAGGCATAACAGGTGGAATGGCTCTTGTTAAAGGCATAGGAGGCAAAGGCTTCCCAATCCTTCCAAATTTTCTCCAGTATATCCCTCGGGTGGCCGTTCTTCTCGCCCCCGTCCAAAAACTGCGGTTTCAGTTTCTGTAATAGGGAAAATATCTTTTTCCCCATGGCCTTGCGCAGTACATCGGCCTCACCTTTGGAGAAACCTGCAAGCTTCTGGGAAAGGAGCATTACCTGCTCTTGGTACACGGTGATGCCATAGGTCTCCTTAAGGTACTCCTCCATTTCGGGCAGGTCATAGGTAATCTCCGCCATCCCGTTTTTCCGGGTAATGAAGTCCGGAATATACTCCATCGGGCCGGGCCTGTACAAGGCGTTCATGGCAATGAGGTCATCGAAGACCGTAGGGCGCAGATCTTTCATATGCTTCTGCATCCCGGGCGATTCATATTGGAATATGCCCACCGTGTCCCCTCTTTGGAAGAGTTCGTAGGTCTTTTCATCGTTCAACGGAAAATCATCGGGCACCAGCTCAATACCATGTTTGGCCTTTACGATCTTTACCGTATCCTTGATCAAGGTCAGGGTCTTTAGTCCTAGGAAATCCATTTTTAACAATCCCGCGTTTTCCACCACAGAGTTGTCAAATTGGGTAACATAAAGGTCGGAATCCTTGGCCGTGGCCACGGGAACAAAATTGGTGATATCGTCCGGGGTTATGATTACCCCGCACGCATGTATGCCGGTATTGCGAAGCGACCCTTCCAACACCCGGGCCATATTCACCGTACGGGCCTCCAAATCGCCGCCTTCGGAAATATTGAGCAACTGGTTTACCTTTTCCAAATCGTCCGCCCGGAACTTTTTCTTCAGATCGGCCTCGGGCACGCCAAAAATCTTGCCCAGCTTGGACATGGTGGGAATTAGTTTGGCCAGCCGATCGGCATCGCCCAGGGGAAGGTCCAAAACGCGTGCCGTATCCCGTATGGAGGACTTGGCCGCCATAGTACCATAGGTAATAATCTGCGCTACCTGATTGGCCCCGTATTTGTTGATCACATAGTCCATGACCCGGCCGCGCCCCTCATCATCAAAATCGATATCGATATCCGGCATAGAGACCCGATCCGGGTTGAGGAACCGCTCAAAAAGAAGGTCATATTTCAAGGGGTCAATGTTGGTGATTTTCAGACAATAGGCTACTACCGAACCCGCCGCCGAACCCCTCCCCGGCCCTACGGACACGCCCATATTGCGGGCCTCCCGGATGAAATCCTCAACAATCAAAAAGTACCCGGGATACCCGGAATTGGCTATGGTCTTTAGCTCAAAATCGATGCGCTCCTCAATTTGGGGGGTAATCGCGTCGTAGCGCCGCTTGGCCCCTTCATAGGTAATATGCCTCAAATAGGCATTCTCTCCCCGCTTCCCGCCATCGGTCCGGTCTTCTTCGACCTGAAAATCCTCAGGGATATCAAATTTGGGCAGCACTACGTCCCTGGCCAGGTCAAAGGCGGTTACCTTTTCAATTACTTCCTGCACATTGAGTATGGCTTCCGGAAGATCCTTAAAAAGGGCCTTCATCTCCCCGGACGACTTAAAATAATACTCTTGGTTGGGTAGCCCATACCGGTAGCCGCGACCACGGCCTATAGGGGTGGCCTGCTTTTCCCCGTCCTTTACACAAAGGAGGATATCATGGGCTTCCGCATCCTCCTTGTTACAATAATAGGTATTGTTGGTAGCGATAAGTTTGACCTCGTGCTTTTTTGCGAACCGTATCAGCACTCGATTTACACGATCCTCATCCTCCTGGCCGTGCCGCATAATTTCAATATACAGGTCTTCCCCAAATTCTTCCTTCCACCATAGGAGGGCCTCCTCGGCCTGTTTTTCCCCTACATTCAATATCTTGGCCGGCACCTCCCCGTACAGATTTCCGGTAAGCACCATAATATCGTCCTTAAACCGCCGTATAACCTCCTTATCTATCCGAGGCACATAATAAAAACCTTCGGTATAGGCAATGGAAGACATCTTGCACAAATTCTGGTAGCCGTTCTTGTTCTTGGCCAACAATACCACTTGGTAGCCGTAATCCTTGATATTCTTATTGGTATGGTCTTCACAGATAAAGAATTCACAGCCTATGATCGGTTTTAGCAACTGTCCCGTAGCAGGTTCTCCATGCGCTTCGGCAATCCGGTTCTTTTCGGTTACGGCATGGTTATGGGCCTTTATTTCCTTTATAAAATGAAAGGCCCCCATCATATTGGCATGATCGGTAAGGGCCACGGCCGGTGTTTTTTGTTCTGCGGCCGACTTTACCAAATCCTTGATGTTTATGGTGGATTGCAGGACCGAAAACTGGGAATGGTTATGCAAATGTGAAAAAGGGACCTCTGCCAAGGCCTCAAAATTTTCCTGCATCTCCCGGCTGGACAAATCGTCCCCGGTTTTCCTGGATAGGGCGTCCGCAATTTTCTTGGAGGCTCTTTTTAGGTTGATGTGCTTTAGGCCGATCAAGGTGATTTCCTGGGGATTGGCCTCGGAGAATTTTTGGAAATACTCCGATGGCACATCCAGCTGTTCCCGTGTAAAATGCCCCTTACGGATCAATTCCAGAAAACAACGGGTAGTGGCCTCCACGTCCGCAGTGGCGTTATGGGCCTCATCAAAGGGCTCCCGGAACAGATACTCGTGAAGTTCCGTAAGGTTGGGCAATTTGTATTTTCCGCCCCTGCCCCCAGGAATTTTACAGAGCTCAGCGGTATACTCCGTACAGGTATCCAGCACCGGCAGTTCCTCTAAGGAATTTTCCATTTGGAAACGATGGAACTCCGCTCCCATAATGTTCACATCGAATCCCAAATTTTGTCCAACAACAAATTTCGTGCGGGCCAGTGCGGCATTAAATTTTTCCAGGACCTCCAGAAGAGGATACCCCTCCTGCTCCGCCAACTCTGTGGAAATCCCGTGGATCCGCTCCGCATCATAGGGGATATCGAAACCCTCCGGCCGTACCAAAAAATCCCGGTGCTCCACTAATCGCCCCATCCCATCGTGCAATTGCCATGCAATTTGAATGCATCGCGGCCAATTGTCCGTATCGGTAATGGGAGCGTCCCAACGTTTGGGAAGTCCGGTGGTCTCGGTATCAAAAATTAAATACATGCAGGTTTTTTTGAAATTTCAAACAACAAATCCCAAATCTCAAAGTCCCCCAGCCTCGTTGGTCCCGTCCCGATAGTTATCGGGAGCTATCAGGATGGAATTTGTGTTTTGAATTTTGGAGCTTGCCCGTAAGGGCTAAAATTACGCAAAAGGGACAGTTTGAGAAAAGAGAATTATAAGGAGTTATCAACCTAAAAAATCCGAATGCCTTTGCTCCATCACCTTTGGCAATTTGAGCCCTGCTCACCCTACTGTTAAGGGTAGGCTTTCTTTACATGGGTAATTGGAATTATTCAATCCTAATTTGAAATCATACAGAGGAGTCCTCTTTTCCTGAACTCCAATTACAGAAAAAATTGAAGAATAACATATTGACATATCCTACAATAATTAACGTTTAATTAATAAT
>JBCBSN010000253.1:0-6461 GCA_039819225.1 Bacteroidota bacterium
GTAAGACGATAGGACGTATGACATAAGACTGCTTATTTCAACGTAGGTCACTTTTATTTGCGTCCTACGTCTTATGTCCTTTTGTCCTGGGTCTCACTTTAGAGATAAGTAAAACAAAAAAGCATACCATTATGAGAAAAAAGCTATTGATTGCATTCGTCGCTATTGCGCTTGTAGGATTTACCAAACCGGATTCGGGAACCATTACCGTACACCTAAAGGAAATCAAAAGCGAAGAAGGGGAAATTGTCTTTATGCTATTCAATGAAGAAGACGGTTTTCCCAAAGAACCGGAAAGGGCATTCAAAAAAGGTGTAGTAAAAGAATTCTCGGGCTCGGCCAGTTACTCCTTTACCAATATTCCCTATGGAACTTACGCCGTATCCATATTTCAGGACAAGGACAGGGATGGTACCATAAAATCCAACTTTATCGGGATGCCCAAAGAACCTGTTGGGGCCAGTAATATGACCAAAATGGGAAAGCCTTCCTTTAAAAAATGCTCCTTCCAACTCGAAAGCCCCAAAAAGGAACTAAACATGAAATTTATTCTGGAATAGCATGGTATTGGATGTGAATTTGGTTCAATATGGAGGGTAAGGTGAGGAGTTCAGGGGTACAGGGTTGAGGAGTTTAGGAGTTGAGGAGTTGAGGAGTTTAGAAGTTTATAGTCTTAAGGGGGTTGTTAAAATTTAATTTATTGATAATCAATTTATTAAATCCTTATTTAAATGATAAGAAACTATTCGGCCATTGGTGGAAACAGCCAATTTCGATCTTTCTTTCCCCTCCTGCCAAAGGTGGGTGGAAAGGCCGAAGTCGCCTTGCTTCCCGCCTTGGGCGGGTTGGGAAAAACAAGGTGATTTCGGACTATGTCGAACAATTACAATGATAAAACCATTGGTCTTGATTCTTGATTCTAGGTTCTTGACTCTAGGAACCAAGCAGTCTTGGCTTTTTAACGAAAATGAATCAAAAAAATGATCAACGTATTCCGGGCATTCGTAAAAAAAGAGTTTTATCACATATTACGTGATAAACGCACCTTGCTTATTCTCTTTGGAATGCCTTTGGCCCAGATTCTAATCTTCGGCTATGCCGTTACCACGGAATTCAACGATGCTAAAATAGATGTCCTGGATTATGCCAAAGATGAAACAAGTCTACAGTTAATCGACCATTTGCAAAGCTCGGGCAACTTTGAATTGAACAAAGTGCTGCACACCGAGAAGGAAATAGAAACGGGAATGCGTGCCGGGGATTCCAAGTTGGTCATTGTGATTCCCGAAGATTTTTCGTCCGCTTTTCATGGGGAAGGACCCCTAAAAATACAGGTTATCGCCGACGGTTCCGACCCCAACAATGCCAATACCTTGATGCAATATGTAACACAAATGGTCAACAGTTTCCAAAAGGAGCGCGGGGGTGTGTTGCCCGATCCCTACAGGATAAACGTGGAAACAAGAATGATGTACAATCCCCAACTGATAAGTGCCTACAATTTTGTGCCCGGGACCATTGCCCTAATACTGCTTATCATTTGTGCCATGCTCACTTCCTTGACCATTGCACGGGAAAAGGAGATGGGCACTATGGAAATATTGCTAGTCTCTCCCCTGCCCCCCCTACTGATTATTCTAGGAAAGGTTACCCCCTACGCCATTCTTTCCTTTGTTAATGCCGTCTTAGTGTTGTTGCTGGGTCATTTTGTATTTGAGGTACCCATTGTGGGAAGCGTTGGTCTTCTATTGCTCATGTGCTTGTTGTATGTCGTTACCGCATTGGCCTTGGGCACTTTGATTTCAACGGTATCAAAAACACAACAAGATGCTATGATGCGCTCCCTAATGGGACTTATGATGCCATCGATGATATTGTCCGGTTTTATTTTCCCATTGGCCAGTATGCCCTTGATTTTGAGATATCTGGGACAAATAGTACCCGCCACCTATTTCATAGAAATACTAAAAGCAATTATGCTTAGGGGTGTGGGCATGGGTTTTGTCCTGTTCGAAGTTTTTATTTTAATCCTTATGACCTTGGTTTTCCTGTTTTTTACCTGGCGGAAATTTAAAATCCGCTTGGAATAGGGAACCATACAAATGCAAAGCACAAAAAGTATTGGAGCATGAAGACGTTGAAGTACCTCATACAGAAAGAGTTTATCCAGATATTCCGGAACAAGGCCTTATTGCCCATGATGACCGCCTTGCCCATCATACAGCTGATATTATTGTCTAACGCTGCCTCCAATGATGTAAAGGATGTTCGTTTGCTCATGGTAGATCATGACCGGTCCGAGATTTCACGTTCCTTGACCCAAAAAATCGCGGCCAACGATAGGTTTACCTTGGTAGGTGTACTACCCAGCCATGATTTGGCCTTGGAACGTATGCAGCGCAACGAGGCCGATATTATTGTGGAGGTGCCCACCCATTTTGAAAAAGAGTATTACCGGGGGGAAGCTCCAAAAGTACAGGTTTTGGTCAATGCAATAAATGGGCAGCAGGCCACTGTAGGCAATGGATATCTCAACAACATCATAGCCTCCCTTAATGCAGAGATAAGGCGAAAAGAACCGCTACTGATGACCAGAGGAGATACACAAACAATGGTCCCGATAGAAATATCCTCCAATAATTGGTACAATCCGGAGTTAAAGTACACCCATTTTATGGCGCCCGGTATACTGGCAGAACTGGCTGCCCTCCTCACTATTGTGTTAAGTGCCATGAACGTTGTGCGCGAACGTGAAATAGGTACCATTGAACAAATCAATGTGACGCCTATAAAAAAGTGGGAATTCATTATGGGAAAACTAATTCCATTTTTGTGCATTGGCCTGGTTTTGGTCTCGGTGGGCCTCTTGGCCAGTAAGCTCATTTTTGATATTCCCATGAGGGGTAGTCTTCCCTTGGTTTTTGGGTATGCTATCATAAATCTTATCTGCGTTTTGGGCTTGGGGCTTCTCATCTCCAATTTCGCCGATACGCAGCAGCAGGCCATTTTTGTCGCTTTCTTCTTTGTGCTCATCTTTATTTTAATGTGTGGTCTGTTTACCCCTATAGAAAGTATGCCCAAATGGGCGCAATATGCAACAATCCCTAATCCTTTGGCCCATTTTATTTCGGTTACGCGAAAGGTCTTGTTAAAGGGCAGCGGTTTTTGGGATATCCGTTGGGAGTTTTTCTATACGATACTCTTGGCCATTATATTTAATATCGCCGCGGTTTGGAGTTATAAAAAGCAACAATAGAGATTATGCCGTCCCGCCAAAACGAATATAAGAACTTGATCGAGAATATCATTCTAATCTCGCTTTTTGTCGGAGGCGCCAACTTCTTTATCTTCCTAAAAATGAGCGGCGTCGAAGACCCGTTGCTCGTGTTTGGCGAAAAAGTACCCTTTGCCTCCTACCTAGACCTACATCTAAGAGTAAGTCTGGGTGGTGCCCTTATAGGTTCACTTATATTGCTTTACGAAACCTACGTGCATCCTAGGGTTACCAAAAACTTCTCTTCCCTATTCCTAAGAAGGTTCATTTGGCAAGTGGATGTTGCCGTTATTATTCTACTTCCAATTTTCCTTTTGAATACCATATTCGCTATGTTGGGCAATGGCCTTCCGTTACAAGAGGCGATTCGAGAATCCTTTTCGTTCTTAACCACCCCCTTGTTCCTGTCCTTCTTTATCTATTACTACTTCTTGAGCATATTGGTGAGCTTTTTACGACGTCTCCATAAAAGCTTTGGCCAACATGTATTTTACAATTACCTCATCGGAAAGTATAGGGAACCCCTAGAGGAGAAGCGCACCTTTCTTTTTTTGGATCTAAACGATTCCACCCGTATTGCCGAGGAGCTGGGACATGTAAAATACAGCCGATTTCTAAATCGGTGTTTCGATGATATTATCCAAGCCGTAGCGGCCTATGAATATGATATTTACCAATTCGTAGGGGACGAGGTGGTCTTTACTTGGCCGGCCTCCCAAGATGACCGCGGAAAAGCCATTCACATGTACCTGGACGTTAAACAGAAACTCTTCCAGCTTAGGGATTTGTATGAGCAAAAGTTTGGGTTACGACCATTTTTTAAGGCGGCCGTTAGTACCGGAAATGTTTCCGCCACCTTAGTCGGGGGAAAATCCAAGAACATCGCCTACCATGGGGACGTGCTCAATACAACCGCCCGGCTTTTGGGCCTCTGCAAAACGTACGGTAAAGAAATCCTCTTTACCCAGTTTTACCTAAAATCCCAAGGGCCGCAACCCTCATTTGCACATGAATTTGTCGCTTCCATAAAACTGAAGGGGAAGGCCAATACTTCCAATGTGTACTCCATAACCTAAAATACATGAACACGATAATCCGCTGCATGGCAGTGTCAACCTTATTTTTCTTTACGGGAAGAATTACCGCCCAAGAGAATATGCTCCAAAAGAATACGGACCAAACCGAAAGCAATGTAACCTTGTTATCAACTACCCCGGTTGTACGTGATAGTTTTGACTATAAAACTTTCCTGGAAGATCTGCCTCCCTTTAGCATGTACGGGGATAACTATTTCATCACCGGAACATCCTTGAACGAGTCCATTTCTTCCGAAACCAGCGATGCCAAATTTCAACTGGGCTTTAAACAGCGATTGACCAATTTGAAACTTCCCTGGGAGACCTTTCTCTTCTTCACCTACAGGCAGAAAGCCTTTTGGGATATTTATAAGGATTCCTTTCCGTTTCGGGAAACCAATTATAACCCCTCGCTGGGCCTGGCCAAATTGTTCGTGGACGAAGAAGGGATACATAGCGGTCTATGGTTTGCCTTTGAACACGAATCCAACGGGTTGGGAGGGGAAGACTCCAGAAGTTGGAACTTTTTCTCACTCCAGTACTTAAAACCTTTCGGAACCCATTGGCAGTTTAGGGCCAAGGCCTGGCTACCCTTTGGGGACTTGAGCGGCAACCCGGATATTACCTCCTACCGGGGCTATTTCTCCTTGGGCGCCACCCATAGAGTGGCCCAGAACTTTTTTTTCGATGTCGACGTACAACCTGCTTATGATGATCGATTGCAAGGACATGTGCAGCTCGGCATCAGCTTTAAGATTTCTAAAAAAAGTAATCAGTATGTGTACCTACAATATTTTGGCGGGTATTCCGAGGACTTAATCGATTATAACCAGGATGTAAGCAATGTAAGGATAGGTATTGCCTTTAAAGACCTCTTCGGGACTTTTCTGAGAAACGATTTGGTAGGGAGATAAAACCTGAGACGAATTCTAACAGAAAGTTAAATACACATAATCTATAGACACATCAACGGCATTGGTAGATTTCTTTTTATGCTCTGGTACCCGCCGGATATCTTTCGGGGTGGAGTCAAAGCTATGCCTGGTTTATAAGGTCCATTTAAAAAAAGAGCAGAAACTTAATACATACGGAAACTACTTCCTCATGGGAAAACTAAAAAATATGTCTATGACTTTGAAAGAGAAAAAAAAGCGTTCGCTATTTGGGATACCCCTTTTCCTGGGTATTTTTTTTACCATGGGAGAATATGTCTTTGCCCAAAAACAATACACCCTTAGTGGAATTGTTACGGAAGACGCTACAGGTGAGACCGTATTAGGGGCCACTGTGGCTGTCCCAGATTTGAACTTGGGAGTAGTTACCAACGAATACGGTTTCTTTTCATTGAGTCTGCCTGGTGGTACTCATAAGATTATTGTAAGCTACCTGGGCTATTCGACCATAAATAGGGAAGTTACTTTGGACAACAATGTTAAAATGAACTTTCCCCTGGTCGAGGAAGCCAACCAATTGGAAGAGGTAATAGTTGTACAGAACGTGGAAAAAAACAATATCCGTACTCCTCAAATGAGCGTTAACACCCTTACCTCCAATACGATAAAAAAGATCCCGGCAGTTTTTGGGGAGCCGGATGTCATTAGATCCCTATTGCTGCTTCCAGGGGTTAGCAATGCCGGGGAAGGGGCCTCGGGCTTTAACGTCAGGGGCGGTAGTGCAGATCAAAACCTTATTCTGCTGGATGAAGCCATTGTCTTTAATTCTTCACACCTGTTCGGGTTCTTTTCGGTGTTCAATACAGATGCTATTAAGGACCTAAAATTGTATAAAGGTGGAATCCCCGCTCGTTATGGAGGCCGTCTTTCCTCGGTGCTGGATATTTATCAACGGGAAGGGAACAAAAAGGAATTTAAGATGAACGGAGGTATAGGGGCCATTTCCAGCAAACTGCTTTTGGAAGGTCCCATAGTGAAGGATCGCGGTTCCTTTCTCGTGGCCGGACGATCTTCTTATGCACATTTGTTCCTCCAAGCCGCGGGTGAGGACAACTTGGCTTCGTTCTATGACCTGAATACAAAACTAAGCTATAAGCTAAATGATAATAACAATCTATACGCATCCGGTTATTTTGGAAGGGACAATTTCCAAATTGG
>JBCBSN010000254.1:0-6414 GCA_039819225.1 Bacteroidota bacterium
AGATTTGGTTTTATCGGGCATGTTTGAGCGCGTGTTCAAAAGCAATGCCTTTGAGTTTGATAAATATTCCGGGGGATTCAAAATAGTACACCCCATCAAAGGAAAGGTATCACTATCGGGGAACGATGTACATAGTGTATGGACTAGGCGTGCTTTAGAACGTGAGGGCTATCAGGTCATTCAAGATAGCAGTCATCCGATTGACATTCTTTATAAAAAAGACCATTGGAAACTGAAAATACGAAATAAAAACTTCCAATGTCAGTGTGTTGGAGAACTGCTCGAGGTGTTGAGGAAAGAGTCTACGCTATCCAACAGATAGCCCAATGAAAGTGTGGCAGTAACGTTTGTGTATTACATGAAATGGCACCTTATCGTTTAGATAATGAATGTGTTGGTAGGCCGGTAGGCCACCGTTTAATTTTATTGTGCTTTACAACTTGAACAATTCGATTCACCAACCAATTTTCCATTTTTATCAAACTCATATTTACAGCATTCATTGAATTTTTTCTTCAGAATATCTTTTGCCCTATGAATTCTTGTTTTCACATTTTCAAGACTGATTCCTAGTTTGTCTGCGACATCTTTCTGCTTACATCCTGATATATACATCAATTCAATGACTTGTCTGTACGTCTCAGGCAACTCATCTACAAATTTATCAAAACAGCATATATGTTGATATTCCGATGAAGGAATTTCCTTGGCCATATTTCGTTTCTTGGCATCATCGGATTCTCTCTTAAAATAATTAGCTATCTCATTACGGGAAATCTGGAAAATCCACGCCTTTACTTTTTCTTCTTTTTCGAGTTTTGATACATTTTGGTGAATCTTCAAAAATGTATTTTGAAAAATATCATTGGCGACATCTTTATTTTTTACTCTTTTAAGAATAAAGAAATACAACTCATCGCTGAAATCACTTACTATTTTATGTGTTTCCATATTCAAAAACAAAGGTTAGCTTTTGAGCTAACCTTAAGTATAGCTAACAACAAGTGCATTCATCACACTTGCATTGGGAACAAAGACAGTTGTTTTCTAAGCAATTTACACAATCACAGGCTGTACAGTTACAATTCGTGCATTTACATTTATTCATATTTTATAAAATTTATTATTTATTTAGGTAGACCAATAATCACCGAAAAGGATACATTTTTTAATTTAATAATGTCAGCTAGGAGTTACTCTTCGGCATGAAAAAGCACTTTATCCGACCTATACTTTTTTCTTACGCTTGTACAAAAATAAATTCCATTTTTCCTCTGCCACGCCATGCTTATCCATTTCGGCCCTTGCCAGTATAAAAAAGAGATCGGACAATCGGTTGATGTAGGCGGCAACGTAATCCTCTACACAATCTGGATCTTCATCGGCAAGACTAAACAATGTTCGTTCCCCACGCCGCATCTGGGTTCTGCAAACATGGCATAAGGCAGAAATTTCGTTTCCTCCAGGGAGCAAAAAATAATCCGAAGGACTGCTCATTGCTCTTTCCAACTCATCAATCCATTGTTCACAAAATTCTGCTCCGTCCATGGGTCTGGGGTTTGGGTTTGCTTTCTTGGAATCGGAAGGGCGGGCCAGATGGGACATCATATCCATAAGGTCTCTTTGGATTCGGTGAAGGTTCTTCTGCCAACTATGTTCCGGCCCTAACTTGGCACGCAGCAGGCCTATGGTACTGTTTACTTCGTCCAAAGTTCCGAGGCATTCCATTCTTGCTCCATTTTTAGCGGTTCGCTTTCCGCCGAATACCCCTGTAGTTCCTTTGTCCCCTTTTCTGGTATAAATTTTCATCTGTTATTTTTATTATTTTTTATCAGTCAGATGTAATTCGCCATTGAACATTCCGTTCGGTATTCGAATTTGTCTGGCTCATTTCATAATGATATTCCCGATTTTAAAAACTCATGAACGAAATTAACTCTTATTGAAGTAGAATCCTTGGGAAGTTTGACAATATCGAATCCTTTTTCTAAATAGCTTGTTTCTAAAGCCCTTTCCAGTTCCACACATTGTTCAAACCGCTGTGGCCGTTGTTCGTCTTTCTGATAAATACTTAGCCAAGTGGGGGCAAAAAATACTTTCTCGCGAAATTTATCATGATAAGGGAAGTGATTGAGTGATGATGGTATAGGCTTACCTTCCACCTGCAGATAAGCGACCAAGTCGAGGATGGAACGATCCGTAAATAAGGCTTGAGGATTTGCATTAAGTTCAGTAATAGATGCTTCGTAGACCAATGCGGTAAACCTGTTCACATTCTGCCACGGCATTCCTCTTCCCCCCTTTTCTTGTTCGCTAGCGATAACTTTTCTGGAAATTTCATGTATACACGGATAGTTCTTTTCAAGGGCATTGATCAAACTGGTTTTTCCAGTGCCAGGAGCTCCTGTAATGATATATTTCTTAGTGTATGGTTTCATCTACGAAGTAAACAGTTGCACAATACAAAATAATAATGAGGATGCTACTGGCCCAATTTACATAAGATGCCATTTTCAAGTCTTTATCGGTAAGGATACGAGGATTATTCCCGATGTATGGTTTTTCCACAAGTTTTCCCTGATAGTAATTAGGTCCCCCAAATTGACAATTAAGGATATAAGCCAGTGCTGCTTCCGGAAAACCTGCATTGGGGCTTGAGTGCTTCTTTCCTTCTCGAAAAACGAAGCTCAACCCTAGGAGTTTGCCCGTGACCACCAACATGAGAAGAGCGGTAATCCTTGCAGGGATAAAATTGGCGACATCATCAAGCTTTGCAGCAAACCTTCCAAAAGATTTGTATCGGTTGGATTTGTAACCAATCATAGAGTCCAAGGTATTTATCATCTTATACGCTACCGCCCCAGGAACACCTAAAATGAAATAATAAAAAAGAGGGGCGATTACCCCGTCACTCAAATTTTCTGAAAGCGTCTCTAGGGTTGCGGTGCGTATCTGCTGTTCGTTCAGGCTTGAGGTGTCCCGCCCTACAATCCATGAGAGCCGTTTTCTTCCTGCCTCCAACCCCTGATTTTTTAATGTGCCAAATACCGCCTTCCCCTCCTTTATGAGCGTTCGGTTGGCCAGAGAATAAAACAATAGCGCAACGGCAAGCGTAGTTTCCACTATAGGATTTACTTCGCTCAACCAATCCAGCAAAAGATAAGATGATGCATAAGCGGCGGAAACGAGTACGATTGTAAGTAGTGCACCTTTTAAGAATCGATGCGGGTCTTTGTTCAAAAGCTTTTCTCCTCTGGAAATAGCTTTCCCAAAAAGTACTATTAAGTGCGGCAACCAGCGGGGGTCACCAAAAAGAGAGTCCATCGCAAAGGCAATCAGTACAATATAAATTGGGGCTATTTCCAAAGTTTGAAGGCTTTTATAAGGGCAGCATTAGCATCCGGGCTTTGTGTGGAAAGACGAATGTGTTCCCCATCAAGTCGTGTGAAATTGGTCGCGTCACGAATAAGAATACCATGTTGGTTTGCTAAGTAGTCTTTAAGTAAAGTAGCGGTACCTTTATTTAATTCAACCAGAAAATAGCTAGTATGGCTGGATTTTACTTTCAACCAACCAATATCTTTCAGAGATTGGATAAATTCCTTGGTTTCTTCAAGTAGTTCTTCGACATTGAATAGCCACCGGTCGTAATGCTCAAACAGTACTAATCCAGCTTTGATAGCCAGTGCATTTACGCTCCACGGCATTTTTTTGCTAAGGAGTTGTTCAATAATACTTGGGGAGGTGATGATATAGCCAAGCCGAATTCCAGGAATGGAAAAAGTTTTAGTCAGCGATCGTACAACAATCAGATTGTTTAGACGCTTGACCAAAGGAGCAAGCGATTCAATTTGATCGGTGAACTCAATATAGGCTTCATCGACGACAAAGGTGGTAGAAGGTGATTTTTCAATAAGTCTTATCAACGTTTCACTAGGGATAATGATTCCATCCGGATTATTGGGATTGCAAATGAAAACAACCTGGTAGTCTTCAGGTTGGAGCGTTGACATTTCGACCAAATGGTAATCCAACCCATGGATTTTGCAGGCATCTTCGTATTCGGCAAAAGTCGGTGCAACGATTCCAGCGGACTTTCCAGAAAAAATATGTGCAATTAAGTAAAACGCCTCTGTAGCTCCATTTGTAAACAAAAATTGATTTTTGTTTAAATGAAATCTCCTCGATGCAGCTTCATTGAGCTCCTCTGCCGTTGGAGAAGGATAGTTCTCAATCGTACGAATTGTCGATGAAATCTCAGCTAAAAGCTCAGGAGGACATCCTTTATAATATACATTGGAACTAAAGTTGTGTTTTATTTTATTGTTATACCGATGAATATCATCCCCATGTCCATTAATCATGCCTCTTGACTGTTTTTGATTATGGCATCCATATCCAAATGCTGATCAATCCATTCTGCTAGCTTATCGTATTGTGCCTCCTTAAATTGTAGATAATCTTTTGCTTGTGCCCTCTTATTCTTCAAATATAGCAGCTCGTTCACCACCACTTGGTTGTCCAAAATACCGTGAAGGTAGGTTCCCCAGCTTCTGTCCCCATCAAAGTAGCCTTCCGGTGATCCATCAATCACATTTAGGTGTTTGCCATCGGGAACTTTCGTTTCTCCCATGTGGATTTCGTATCCCTTACAGGTCATATCGTAGTTCTTATAGGTAAACCGTTGCTGAGTAATGGTTTTTTGCTTATTCAACGTAGTAGTAATATCAAATAATCCCATGCCCATCACTTTGTCTCGATCGCTTTCTACTTTATAGGGGTCTTTAATCCATTTTCCCATCATTTGATACCCGCCACAGATTCCAATAATCGGTTTTTTGTGATACAGGTCTTGAATGGTTTCACTGATTCCATCTTCTTTTAAAGCTACCAAGTCTTCCATGGTATTCTTTGTGCCAGGAATTATGAGAATATCGGCTTTCTTTAACTCTTCGACATTTCTGGTGAAATACAGGTTGACGAGGGGTTCTTGTTCCAAAGCTTGGAAATCCGTGTAATTTGACATGTAATGAAGGCGTACAACAGCTACGTTCAACATGTTATCTCGGGCGGTAGTTTTCCGTTGCGTAAGGGCTACCGAATCTTCCTCTTCCAGTACAATGTCGGAGGAATAGGGAAGCACCCCAAGCACAGGTGTTTTGGTCAAATCCTCCAGCATCTTTTTCCCCTCTTCAAAAAGCGTATAATCCCCTCTAAACTTATTGATAACAATCCCCTTTACCAACTTGCGTTCCCACTCTTCCAGCAAGGCAATTGTGCCATATACACTTGCGAACACTCCACCTTTGTCGATATCCGCTACAAGATAGACACATGCATTGGCGGCCTGCGCCATTCGCATATTTACGATATCCCGATGCTTCAAATTCAGCTCGCTGATACTACCTGCACCTTCCATCACTATGGGACTAAAGGTGCGGTCAAGCGTATGGAAAGCCTTTTGTGCTTCCTCAAATAAATCGTTTTTATCATTTGCGAAATATTCTCGCGCAGTTTGTATACCCAAAGGCTTGCCGCGCAGCACCACTTGAGATTTGTTCTCCGCCGAAGGTTTCAATAAAATGGGGTTCATCTCCACCATAGGTGCTAATTTACAGGCCTCAGCCTGGACGGCTTGCGCTCGTCCAATTTCAAGTCCATCGGGAGTTGAAAAACTGTTTAGTGACATGTTCTGCGCCTTAAAGGGTACTGGGTCAAAGCCATTGTTTTTCAACCATCGACAGATGCCCGTAGTTACCCAACTCTTGCCAACATCAGATCCAGTTCCCACAATCATAATCGGCCTTAATTTCTTCATGTGGTACTGTTTTTATTCCTTTTATGCATCATGCAAATCGATATAAAAAGATGTTATCAAAACTATTCAAAGTCATTAATAAATACTAATTTGCATTTCGGTGTTTTGGTGGATTTTCTTCGTTTTATGGAGAAAGCCTTAATATGGGAATCCGGTGATTCAGATGAAAAATCCGGAGCTGTACCCGCAACTGTAAGCATGTGCTGTCCCGATAGCTATCGGGATTCAGCATCTTGTAACAACAAGTTGCTATTTCCTTTAGACCACTGCTTGTGCCAAATTTATTTTGGTATCTGCTTTTAGAAAAGCCTACAGGCTTTGTTTTTCAGATGCTGAATCAAGTTCGGCACAGGCGGGAAGGTAAAATAGTAAATGTAAGCCAGGAGACCTGCCAAAGTACTGAATAAACTTAGATTATCGTAAAATTTGAGTTGATTCAGTAAGTATACCAATATCAAAGCTTTCGGGATTAAAGGCTGAATGATACATTCTTTACTGACCAATAGAATCATAACTTTATGATGATGGTTTGTATGGACTAGTGCCATTTTTCTAAACACCGGATTCATTTAAGGGGTTTAGGCTCATGGCACTAG
>JBCBSN010000255.1:0-6387 GCA_039819225.1 Bacteroidota bacterium
TATGATTGTAGCGGGGATACCCCGAATAATTATGTGAAAATCAACCTAGAGGATCCTACCGTATTGGGTGATATACTCTATGCCCTGGATTCTACAGATTCAGGAGATATGCAATTGAACCCCGATTTTAGGGACATTGCCCCGGGCGCACACTATATCACCATTGGACATAGCAACGGTTGTGTACGGACCTTGGATTTTGAGGTGGAAAATTTTGAACCGCTCACCCTAGCCTTGGAACAAAGGGAACTTAATGTAATTACCGCCCTGGCTTCTGGCGGTAAAGAGGGGTATTTCTTTACCTTCAACGGGGAAGCCACCTATGAAGACAATACCTTTAGAATAACCCAATCGGATACCTACACCGTAACCGTAACGGACGAAAATGGGTGTATGGCCACAGCCGAAATAGAAATGGCGTTCATAGATATTGAAATCCCCAATTTCTTTACCCCCAACGGAGATGGCCAGAACGATTATTGGGCTCCAAGGAACATGGAAGCCTTCCCGGAAATACTAACGGTGATTTTTGATCGTTATGGTAGGGAGGTATACCAAGTTAGGCTAGGAGACAACCCCTGGGACGGAGCTTATCAGCAGACCGACCTTCCCTCCGGCGATTACTGGTACATCATGAAGTTGAACGGTGAAAAGGACCAAAGGGAATTTGTGGGACACTTTACTTTATACCGTTAGACCTTAAACCTTAACCTATTGCACAATGTATAAATCATTTTTGACCTTGTTCCTTCTAATGGGTGTGTTTGCCCTTAAAGGTCAGGAACTAAACTCGCCTCAGTTATCGCAGTATTTGGCGGACAACCCTTTTGTTCTTGCCCCCACCTATGCCGGGATCGGAGATCATGTAAAAATCAGGATCAACGGCCTTAGCCAATGGGTAGGCATAGAGGATGCCCCGGAAACACAATCCTTGGCCGCGGATATGCGCCTGGGGGAAAAATCCGGAATCGGAATCTTTTTGTACAACGACTCCAATGGTTATACCAGACAGCAAGGAGCAAGGCTATCTTTTGCCCACCACTTGACCATAGATAGACATGACGATGAATTTCTGTCCTTTGGAATGTCCTATAACTATAATCAATTTAGAATTGATACGGATGAATTTGATCTGATCAATTTCCCGGACAACGGCCAGATCATAAACAGGCAGATAAACAACCACAACTTTGACGTTGGGGCAATGTACCGCTACGATGATTTCTATATCAGCGTCAATGCGTCCAACCTATTGAACAAAAGTCCCGAGGACCTCACCTTTGATATCGATGAACCCAACGAACTAAGAAACTATTATGTGTATACGGGGTATCGCTACAAAAAGAATAAAAACAGTCGTTTGGAAATAGAGCCTTCCGCACTTTTTAAGATTTTTGAAAGTGACGGCCGATCGGAGACGGATTTGAACGTGAAATTCCGATGGTACGACTTTGAAGATTATTATTATGCCGGGGTTACCTATAGATTCCTGAACGATCAACTTGGTGATCCTCTATATATAGCACCACTGGTAGGACTTAAAAAGAGTAATTTTTATTTTGGTTACTCCTACCAAATCATCCTTAATGAAATCCTGGGCTATAGTACCGGAACCCATGTGATTACCTTAGGTGTAGATCTTTTCCAGGGTATCAGTAACTGTAGATGTACGTATTAGATACCAGACCTTAGACGCTAGATATGAGATGCCGGACCTTTGTTCGGGCTGGCATGGTTAAAATGTTCTTTAGTCCCTGGTTTTAGGATACCAATACTTAGGGTTCGCTTGAGTTCGCAAACTCAAGACGAGTTCTTAATGACCTCTGACCATTTTTTTAATGAATCGTTGTAATTTTGCATCTTCATATTTATGATATGGGAGAAGTAAAAGTCAATAATATTAGGGTATATGCCCATCATGGCTGCCTCAAGGAAGAGACGGCCATAGGTAGTGAATACAGGGTAGATATTTCGGTAATTGCCGATCTTTCGGGCCCGTCCCGTTCGGACAAGCTCTCCGAGACCGTGGATTATGTGCATATCCATAATATTGTAACCGCCGAAATGAAAATTCCCTCGAAACTGTTAGAGCACGTTGGGCAACGGATATTGGAACGTATCCTAAGAGAACTTGTTCTAGCCCAAGAGGCTACCGTAGCCGTATCTAAAATCAACCCTCCCATTGGTGGGGATGTGGAAAAGGTTACCGTAATCCTGACCGAAAAAAGAAGTGGTTAAATTTTTCTTTTTTCCAAAACCAAGTAACTTTGTACGCTGATTAATTTTTGTTGGTTTGTCATTAATGTAGTTATAGGGCATCGTGGCCGAGTGGCTAGGCACAGCTCTGCAAAAGCTTGTACAGCGGTTCGAATCCGCTCGATGCCTCTTAATCCCCGAACCTATGGTTCGGGGATTTTTTTGTAGACCCCTCAGGTTTTGGAAACCTGAGGGGTCTTTGCCCATATGCCAAAAACTACCGTATCTTTTCTATTCTCTCAATTCCCTTTTCAATATCAAATTGGTCCTTAGGCAAGAATCCTTTGATAATCAGTATTAGCCCACAAATCATTAAAAGTATTCCCAAAATCTTTTTAATGCGTTGTATAAGTTTGTGCGTTAATTTGCGCTTAAGTTGTTTGGCCAAAAGAATCTTAAAAATATCGGTAATGAGATAAACCCCCAACATGGTGGCAAAGAACAGTAGTATTCTGTTGGGGTCATTGTCCAGACTAGGGCCGACAATAATAATCACCCCGAGCCAGAAAACCAAGACCCCAATATTTATGAAGTTCAATAAAAAGCCTTTTACCACCAAGCCAAAATAATCACTTCTACTGATTTTTAAATTGGGTTTGGATTGTTTTATTTCCCCTTTTACGAAAATGACAAGGCCGTATATTAAAAGTATCATTCCCCCAAAAACATAAAGCCCCGGTTGGTTGCTTAGGTTTTCCAATAGTCGAAAACTACTGAAATAGGCGATGATGAGAAATAGGATATCCGCCAAGATAACCCCTATATCAAAAAAAAGGGCAGCTCTAAAGCCCTTAAGGACACTGGTCTCCAGAAGCACAAAAAACACAGGGCCGATCATGAAGCTCATAAAGAAGCCCAAGGGAATCGCCGCCTGTATATCTTCTAACATTGAGTTAAAGGGTTATGTCAAAATAGGGCATCTGTTCCACGGGTGGTAAAAATAATAGTTGGTCTTCTATGACAAAGGCCGAAAACAGGCCTTATTGCCGAATTATTTTTCCGCCAAAAACCGTCTTCTCTTCCATCTTTGTAGGATCTCCATGAACCAAAACCTCTCCTCCTGCCTTTACGGTAGCCTTCACATAGTCCCTGGCGTATATCTCTGCTTTGGATCCGGCATTTACATTTACCGTGGAAAACCCGGTCAATAAACCTTTACCTTCATAAATTCCGCCGGTATTAATGGTCACATCTTGTAAATCCGCCTTACCACTGGCCTTGATTATCCCACCGGTAATGGCTTTTATCAACAGTTGCTCAACTTCGGCCTTTACGGATAGTTCGCCGCCTTCCTGTGATTTTAGTTCCAATACATCCTGTTTTATGGTCTCTTGTGAACTAATACGTGCATCCTCGTTAACATCTATCACAACCAGTTTCTCGGTATAATACAAATCGATAAATGTCCGATATCCACTAAAGAGCTTCCCTATTTCCATTCGGAGCTTCAGTACGCCTTTATTGTTTACAATGGCCACTTTATCCGTGTTTGCGCCTGTTATAACCGCTTTGTTGGTATTGGACTTAATAAGATTTACGGAAAGGCCATCGAAAACCTTTATTTGGGAAAACTTTTTGAGATCCTTGGTAAGCTTTTCATCCTGGGCACCCATGGTATGCAGGTTGCAAAGCAATACCACAAGCCATATTGTATGTTTCATTAGGTCGGTTTTAAGGTGCTTTCACAGACTTAAATAGCTTTGGTCATCCCATGTTTTCCCAACAGGGAAAAATCCAAGTGTCTTTTTACTAGATCCGTCTTTTTTACCATCACTATAACTTCATCCCCCAATTGGTATATTTTGCCCGTTCGTTCTCCTACCAGGGCATACTGCTTCTCATCAAAGATATAATAATCCCCTTTGATGTCGCGGGTACGTACCATACCTTCACATTTGTTTTCAATAATCTCCACATAGATGCCCCATTCCGTTACACCACTAATGACCCCTATAAATTCTTGCTCCTTATGGTCCTGCATAAATTTAATCTGCATATACTTTATAGAGTCCCGTTCCGCACTGGCCGCCAAGTTTTCCATATTGGAGGAGTGCTTACTGCGCTCTTCATAAACTTGGGCGTCTACTGCTTTTCCGCCGTCCAGATAATGTTGTAAAAGCCTATGTACCATAACATCCGGATAACGCCGTATGGGCGAGGTAAAATGGGTGTAGTAATCAAAGGCCAACCCATAGTGTCCAATATTATCCGTAGTGTATACTGCTTTGCTCATGCTCCGAATAGCCAACGTATCTACCAAATTCTGTTCCCTTTTTCCTTTTACATCCTCCAAAAGTTGGTTTAGGGAACTACTTATGGATTTCTTATCCTTAAAATTAAGCTTATGTCCAAAACGCGAAATAATGCCATTTAGTGCCATCAACTTCTCCTCGTCCGGGTTATCATGTACCCTGTATACAAACGTTTTTTTTGGTTTTTGCTTTCCAATGAACTCCGCTACTTTTTTGTTGGCCAATAACATAAACTCCTCTATAAGTCTATTGGCCTCTTTGGCCTCCTTAAAATATACCCCTTCCGGCTCATTGTTTTCTGAAAGATTAAATTTAACCTCGATCTTATCAAAAGAAATAGCTCCTTGATCCATTCGCCTTTTCCGAAGTATTATGGCCAAATCGTTCAAGGATAAAATCGCCTTGGTAATAGCTTCGGAAACACTATAGGCTTTGTCCCTAATAGATATGCTTTCCGGGATATGGGATTTCTTGGTCTCTATGATATGTTGTGCCTCTTCATAGGCAAAACGTTCATTGGAATTGATGACCGTACGCCCAAACCATTGTTTTTTTAAATGGGCATTGGCGTCCATCTCAAAAATGGCCGAAAAGGTATATTTCTCCTCATTGGGCCTAAGGGAACAGGCATTGTTGGACAATACCTCCGGCAACATAGGTACCACACGATCAACCAAATATACGGAGGTCGCGCGATCATAGGCCTCATCGTCCAAAATAGTATTGGGCTCCAAATAGTGCGAAACATCCGCAATATGTACCCCTATCTCAAAGTTACCATTATCCAATACCGTAAAGGAAAGTGCATCATCAAAATCCTTAGCATCCTTGGGATCAATGGTAAAGGTAAGATCTTCTCGCATATCCCTACGTTTGGCAATCTCCTTGGTCTTAATACCTGTGTCCAGTTCCTGGGAAAAGCGTTCCACATCTGCGGGAAATTCATAGGGAAGACCATATTCTGCCAAAATAGCGTGTATTTCCGTATGATGTTCCCCCGGAGTACCTAGAACATCCTTGATTTTTCCATAGGGGGAATCCGCATCCTCCGGCCAATTCGTTACTTCTACGATTACTTTGTCCCCATCTTCTATTTCCAGTCCATTTAAACGTTCCTTGGGTACAAAAATATCGGTGTACATACCATTGTCACGGGGCCGTACAAAAGCAAAGTTGGGTTGCAAATCCACAATACCTACAAACTCTGTTTTATAACGCTCCAAAACGGCAACGATCTCTCCCTCCAGTTTTCTGCCGTTTCTTTTGGGAAAGACCCGTATCTCCACCTTATCCTTATCAAATGCCCTGCTCAATTTGGAAAAGGGTACAAAGACATCCTCATCCATTCCCTCAATGACAACGTAGGCATTTCCCCTACCGGTGATGTCAACGGTCCCTATTTGGTTTGCCTTAGAAGGTTCAAGTGCCCTATAGCTGCCACGACTGGTCTCCGTTATTCGTTTCTTTTCCTTGAGTTGCCCCAATCGTTTGATTAAGGTATTTCTATCCTGGGTATCCGTTATCCCCAATTTAGACGCTATTTGTTTATAATTGAAGCTCTTGTAAGGTTCCTTTTCCAAAACGGTAAAAATCCCCTTGGTTATCTCGTTTCTTCTGTGGTTTCTAGCTTTCTTTTTTCTTTTTGACATTCAAATTTATTTGCGCCGAAAATTACGAATTATAATTCATTGCCCGCACTTGGTAAGTTTTCGATGTTAGTTTATGTATTTTGATACGGTAGGACAATAGGAAGAAATGGGACCATTGGCAATATCATCCATATTGAAGTATGTACGTTTTCCCGCGAAGCCTTTGTAATGGTAACTTATGGAGGATTCTTTTATACAAAGTAAACCTACTTATAAGGGTTTCTATTGTA
>JBCBSN010000256.1:0-6364 GCA_039819225.1 Bacteroidota bacterium
GTGGTACTAAAAAAGAAGGTACTACCACGAACTTTGTGGTAAAATAAAAGAAGTTTCCGCCAAAGATGACATAGGACGATAGGACATAAGACTTGGGACACGGTCGTATTCAGAAATAAAGCCTCTCTTTCCCATCGCATTGTCATAAGTCCTGTATCTTTTTGTCCTATCTCTTGCACTGTTACAATAGCATAGGTTTCCACAGAAATACAGGGTAGAACCAAAAAGAAATCGGATTAGCCTACTACACTGCTCAACTTGAACATAGGTAGATACATAGAGACCAGGATAACACCGACAAAAATACCTATGACCACAATAATTAAAGGTTCCATTAAGGTGGACAATAATTTGGATTTCTGTTGTACCGCAATGGCGTATTGTTGGTTTAATCGTTCAAAGATGTACTCGGTCTGGTTGGTTTCCTCCGCGACCTTGACCAGGGAAATCATCTTATTGTCAAAAAGGGCGTTGCCCGACATACTCTCATGAAGACTGGCCCCGGAAAGTACCTTATCCGCCACATGCGTCAAGGCTTGGTTCAAGGGATAAAAAGTGATCATTTTATTCACCAGCCGTATACTGTTGAGCATGGGCACTTTAGAGGCAGTCAAAAGGGCGACCGCCTGGGTAAACTGGGCCAAGTACACGGTGGCAATAAAGTTGCCTATATAAGGCAGGCGCAAAAGCAATATATCCTTCCCCTTTTTAAACCGTTCATTTTTGGAAAAGGTCCTTTGGGCGATCAGCAGCGCGGCCAATACCACAAGGACCACCCATCCATAATCCCGAATAAAATTAGAGGCACCGATGATCATCTTGGTAATTCCGGGAAGTTCCACCCCGTTCTGCTTAAAGATATCCTCGAACATGGGTACTACCATACGCAACATAAAGACCACCACAAGAATGGCGGTACAGAGAATAATAATGGGATAGGTCAGGGCATTTAACAAACCACGGCGTTGTTCATTTTTTCGGGTATAGAACTTTCCCAGTTCGGCTACGATCCGAGGCAAGGTTCCCGTTTCCTCCCCTATTTTAACCGAGTAGTACTCGTATTCCGAGAACACCTTGTTGCCCTGCAATACCTCAAAGAAACTCCTTCCGGATACCAGCCCCGCCACCATATCCCCATAAAAGGTCTTTAGCTTCTCCTTTTTTTGGTTGTCCCGAATAAGGGATAGGGCCTCCTTTAACTGGATTCCGGCCTTGAGCAGTACTCCTAGTTCCGAATAGAAATCCTCTTTCTTTTTGTTACCAAAGGGTTTGCCAAAAAGCGTTACCTCTTTTTGAAGTGTATCGGAAAGCCAATCCCTTTGGGAATCCACACGCTTGGTTGCTATGGTTTGCTCTAGTTTAAAGCCCATTGTACTGATTTAGATAGGTGTCCGGTGCATTTTCCTTGTATACAAAAATGGATCTTCCCTTACATAGGAGTTCCATGGCATCTATTTCGCCCGAACCGACTTCTCTATTGTTAAAAAAGAACTTGGCCGATTCCAAGGGAATGTAAAAGGTGTCCCTTTCCGAAATAAACCGATCTTGACTTAGGTCGTATTGCTTGCCCCCCAATTCATTGCTCAAGTAGAGATACTCCTTTTTGGCGTCCCACTGGATATAGGCATAGCGATTGAAATCGATCCAAAGTAATTGTCGCAATCGGTCGGCTTCCGACTTCTCTCTATACACTTCGGCGATGCCCCCAATTTGTTGTTGCACCAGGTGTAGGACCGAATAGGCCATGCCCACGACGATGGACGTAATCAATAGCACGACCACCATTTCCTGTACCGTGAAGGCCTTTATCCTATTGGTATTAATCCGCATGGGTTATCGTTTGGGTTATCGTTTTCCCAGTTTTTGGGTTTTCGGCAAACAGTACCGCCACAGGGATTTGTGCTCCCTCGGTTTGGGAAATTCGAATTTCCCAATTTTCAAAATCCTCCACATAGGGAAGCTCCAGTCCACCATTCACATAGGCATACTCCAAAAGGTGTATCCTTTCCCGTACCTTTTCCACATTCCCTTGTACCTTTCCCTTCAAAAGATTGTTCAAGACCATACTGGACACCATAAAAATGATGACGATCAAAACGGTGGCAACCAAGGTCTCCATCAACGTAGATCCCTTTAGGCGTGCATTTAGTATAGCCATTTCATGATTTTTTTATTCCGATCGCGCCCTGTCATCAAAAGGCCGGTATAGGAAGGGGAAAGATTATGGCTATTGATGATCCCATTAAACAAATGGTTTTGATATACATTCCCATTTTCCAAGGCAATAAAGGAATCCGTGGTGACACTGCCATTTACCTGTCCCTTGAGCTCCAGGCTTTTGGTGCAATAGACCTCCCCCGTAACCAAACTATTCTCAGCGATATGTATTTGTGGATAGTACTGCCTCTCCTCTGCATCTTCCAATACCATAAGGACACCGCGTAACTGGGTCTGGCTATCCAGAAAAATTGCTGGGCTCCCGTTGCCGTATGCCATAGCCTGCTTCTTACCCTCTGTTTTGGGCAGGCTCTTCTTTTTTACCACCAAAGCAGTGGGATAGGCCAGTTCACATTGCTTTCCTACGGATATGGAGGTACGCGCAAAGGCTTGAAAGTACCCTTTTACCCGGTCCTTGATCACAATTTCAGGGGCCAGGAGAATAACGTCCTGTAACTGGGTTTGGGCTTCCACGATAATCTTGTCCGAGGCCGAGACAATGATGTTCCCGGAAAGGGCGATTTTTTGTAACCGCACTACCCTATCCCGAATAATCATGGGAGGCGCTTCAAAGGAATTTCCCAATGCCTCCCTGGGCACTTGGGACAGGACTTCCCCAAAAGGTTGATAGCCCTCGGAGGTTAATGTTTGTATTTGCTTCACTACTTCAGGGTGTATTGGGGGCAATCCCAAACCACTTTTTTTACTTTCCCCATAAAGCAATTGCGTCCCGCTATAGGCGTTTCCCCGAATGTTGCCCATACGAAGCCCCTGTTCCGGTAGAAAGGCCGTTCCGGTTATACGGGCATTCCCGGCCAGAATCACGGGCCGTTGTCTATCCTTCACATAGAGCGCCGGAAATTGCATCCCTTCCCGTGCCCCTACCAAGGCGGTCTTACGATATTGGGTTTTCCCATGGGTCGCGAATACCGTCCGCTTTTCAAATATCCCCCAGAAGTCCCTTTCTACCCTCACGCTTATGGGTGGGGCATCGGAGTCCTCTACGGCAGGGAAACCCATAAAGGGAGTGTCTTCCCCCAAAGAGGAAACCAATGCGGCATTCGCTGTTTTAATGGTGGAAATGAGCACGTCCGTTCTTTTTTCAAAATGGCCATGGGTATGGGCCAACAGCAAAAAGGCCATCAAAAGAATGGTGATCAAGGCCCCTACAAAGAGTACAAATTGCAATGCCCCGGCCCTTATTTTGGGAATGGGCTTCATTGGGACAAGGCTATGGTTTTAGACATGCCGTCATAGCGTACTTTTATCATCTGCTTGGTCCCATGGATCAGTTTTACCTCGGAAGCAACCGCATTCACGGTCATCATTTGCTCCTGCCCCTCTATGGTCACAAAAAAAATGTCCGGGTCGGAACTCCCATTGGCCACAAAACCGGTATAGCTGATCTGTTTTTCGGGAGCCTTCTTCTTTTGGGGTTGCGCCGTAGTTTTCCGTTTTGGAATCTTGGGGGTGGAAACCGTGCCCAGAAAGGGATCCCGGTAATTCGCCAGGATGGTAAAAGTGTCCCGTTTTTGTATCGTCTCGGGCACAAACCGTTCCTTGGTCATCAAGGGAGCCGTTTCCACAGGTTCCGGGTTCGCCGCCTTAAGCAGCTTAAATCCGATTAGGCCCCAAACCCCCAGGACTATGGCCAATAACACATATGTTTTTTGGTTCTTTTTCATCGGTTCGGGATTTGTATTCCCCTTACTATGATAACCCCTATTCCTCTTCCGTTTCCGGCGTTTCGGTAGGGGTCTCCTCAGGGGCGTTTACCGTAAAGGCACTACGGGAAAATACGGTTTCAAATCCGCTGTTCAATCCTTTTACGCGCCATTCGTATTCCCCGTTGGTCAAGGCTTTAACAGCCCTTGTCCCTAAAAACGTACTGTCCAGGACAACAACACTGTCCAACAATACCTGAGCGGCATTCGTAAAATTGGGGGTAGCTATTTGGACCCAATAGGCATCCGCATCGGCAATACCGTTCCAGGTAAAGGTGACCGGACTTTGCCGGACTTCGGCACCCTCCAGGGGCGCTACCAAGGCCACCTCTCGGTCAGAGATGTCTGGGACTTCCAAAATATCCTCACATGAGGATAGTACTGCCATACCCAGGATATATAGCAATAGGGTCTTTAGGGCCTTCATAATCGCAAAGGGTTTTTGGATTTGTCCAGTTTATGGGCCTTGTGCTCCGTATGTTTGGGACAGCCCTCCCCATAGTCCACCAGGGCCGCTATCCGCTTTTTCCCATAGCGATCCATGGCCCAGCAAAAGCCCAAGGTCTTATAATCGAAGAGTTCCAATTGGGACAGGGGCACTTCCTTTAGGGCATTCCGTGTCCCGATTTGCAGCACCAACGAACCGTTGGCATCGTTAGCCAAAAAAAGGGGCTCGTTCCCGGTAAGCCATTCCATCTGTTCGGTATTGGGCACTAGCGCCACCTCATGGACCAGGCGATATCCCGAATCCTGTTCCAAATAGCGCAATACCTCCGAATTTTCCGGTTGGTTTAAGGCCGTACCCAAAGCTATTTTGTCCATAAGGGCCAAGCACAGGTATTTGGGCTTTTGTTCCAATGAATCCGAAAACTGTAGCGTCTGTTCCGCACCTCTACTCTTTTTATACGCCATATACTTTTTAAAATGGGCCTTGTCAAAAGGGACTTCCCGTACCGAAACGGGGATAGGGGTTTGTAGGGAAGGGCTCCCGATCTTATGGAAATCCGTAGGTAGGAGGGCACGGTCATAACTGCCCAGATCGCCCAGGGAAGGATAGTGTCTGTCCACTATATCGGTTTCCTGAAGGGACGCGCAGGAAAATAGCCATACCAAAGAAAGTGGCAAGAGGTATCGGGTTCGCATAGGTAGGTTTCTTACAGAAGATAACGTAATTATCCTTAAAGTGTTGTCTCGAAAGGGGCAAAAAACCGGCTTTTTCGATAGGAGGTATTGTAAATCTATGGACCTTGGCCTATACCCCGGAAACCTTAGGTTTTGAGATGGGCCTATCATCTGGATCCGTGCTGTTTTCTAGGTTCTTGATTGGACCTTGGATAGCACCTAAGTTTGTGAGACATACTTAGGTCAGTAGGGACATGTATAAAAAAAGCCACGACATTGCTGCCGTGGCTTTTTTTCAAAATTTGGATGCTTACTCTTGCCGCTACCAGTTACAAACTGGCAGTAGCGATTACTCTTGCGGGAGCTGGGGAAGACCATAAGGGGAAGACTTACAAGGGCAAAAAAGAGAAAGGCCTTTTTTTTCAAGGGATAGCTTTGGTTAGACTTGGGAATTGTATACTATTAAAGATACGGAATGCGTAGGCAAAAAAATACAATACTCCCCGTTTTTAGATAAACGACAGCAAAGACGCCTCCATAGCCAAAAGGACAACCCTAGAACCTAAAACCTATACCCAGTTTTAAGATACTGGCGTTGGTAAAAAAGTCGATATCCTGGTTAGGGTTGTCCCTAGAAATATTTAGATAATCATATTGCACATGGGCAAATAGCCTTTCCGAAATATCATAGGCCATTCCAAGGTTTACATTGAGACCGCCTTCACTATCATTGCGATCCGGTTCCGATTGTGCGCCCTCAAAACGAACACTACTGGAAACGATGGTATATCCCAACCCTAGAAAAGGTCTGAATTTCCCCAATACTTCCCCGTTTAATTCGGCATAGGCTTTTGGTTGAATCAATAAAACACGATCTTCTACGGTTACCAAACCCAATTCGGTATTCTCCGAGTAGTATCCCCCGTTCATGGATAGGCCAACATTGATCAATCCAGCCTCAATAAAGCGATATTGGAGGCCCAGATCGATAATCCCGGTGTAATCCGCCAAAAAATTATCCCCAAAAGCGATGGGGTAGCCCAGAGTAGCACTAAATTTAGAATCCTGTGCCGAAGCTATCGTTAGGGAAAGAAGGGCAAAAACGAGCAATGAAAACTTCTTCATGGTCAATGGTTTTTATTTGATTACAACCTATAATTCCCCTCTTTTAATAGGATAAGGACTTGCCGGAAGTGTCTTTCCCAATCTTAATGTCCACCATATTCCCCTTTTTCTGATTTGTGTCAGTTGAAAAATTAAGATATCCCTAGGTTTGGACAAACTATTATTCTGCTTGGAAC
>JBCBSN010000257.1:0-6276 GCA_039819225.1 Bacteroidota bacterium
TGATATTAAAATAATATCATAAATATATATATTTATGATATTATTTTAATATCACATCTGAAATTATGGAAAACGAAAAGATAGTAACCCCGATGAACGGCTATGTATTGCTGTTGGTATTTCTAATTCTTCTGATAGGAGGCGCCTTTGCCCTATTCCGCTTTCCTCCTTTTCTTCCTATCATTGCCATAGTCATTTCCATAGCAATGATAGGGGGTTTTGTTCTTGTAAATCCCAATGGGTCCAGGGTATTGCTTTTGTTCGGGAAATATGTGGGCACTATAAAGAAAAACGGGCTTTTTTGGGTAAACCCGTTATACTCCAAAAAGAAAATATCCTTAAGGGCCAGTAACTTTGATAGTGAACGCCTAAAGGTGAACGACAAACTTGGAAATCCTGTAATGATCAGCACCATTTTGGTCTGGCGGGTAACGGATACCTATAAGGCCGCCTTTGACGTAGACGACTACCAAAACTTTGTTCGTGTACAAACCGATGCCGCGGTACGGAAGTTGGCCAGTATGTACCCCTATGACAACTTTGCGGACGAGGGATTGGATGAGGATATTACCCTAAGATCAAGTCTTAACGAGGTAAGCGAAGCCTTGGAAAAGGAAGTTCAAGAACGCCTGGCAATGGCGGGAATAGAAGTTTTAGAAGCAAGAATCGGTTATTTGGCCTATGCTCAGGAAATTGCCAATGCTATGTTGAAAAGGCAGCAAGCCACGGCAATAGTCGCGGCACGTCATAAAATTGTGGAAGGAGCGGTAAGCATGGTAGAAATGGCCCTGGAGGAACTCAATAAGACCGATACCGTGGAGTTGGACGAAGAACGCAGAGCCGCTATGGTTAGCAATCTTATGGTAGTATTGTGTTCCGACAAAGATGCGGCCCCTATCGTAAATACCGGGACGCTAAACCACTAGGATGTAGAAGACGATAGATTGGGTGGGCAAAAAGAAGATAGGACATCCTGGAGATTATTTAGAGATACTTTAAACATAAACCATGAGAGAATACAAGATTATCCGGCAAAAGACCAATCTTCTTAAAAACAACGATACGTCATTTGAAAAGGAACTGAACGAATATGCCCTTAAAGGTTGGCGTGTATTGAATACGGTCTTTAACCATAACACCTCTTCCCTGAAATTACTGTTGGAGAGGGATACATCAAAATGAAATTCCCTAAGTATAACGCCCCAAAGGTGAAACGGAACCCTAGCACTTTTAAGTCTTGGCCATGAGCAAAAAAAAGGCTTTTGCATTACGGTTGAACGAGGACATGCTCAAAGCCATCGAAAAATGGGCGGCGGACGAATTCCGCAGCACCAATGGCCAAATAGAATGGATGCTGATGAAGGCCTTGCGGGAGGCCAAACGGGAGCCCAAAAAAAAGGAGGAATAATTCCAACGGGGTATGACTTTGGTAATCTAAACCGTTAGTTTTGTTAGCCAGTGAATCCACCTGAAATGCCTAGGCTCTTTCTTTTTCTTCTATTCGCCCTATTGCCTTTCTCCATAACGGCTCAGGAAAGGACAAAGTCCTACGTGGTAAAATACACGGAAGCCTCTTTTTCCATTGATGGTGTTCTGGACGAAGCTGCATGGTCCCAAGTGGAAAACGCCCAGGATTTTCGACAGTACTTTCCAACGGACTCCCTGCCTGCGGAATACCAAACGGAAATTAAGATGCTCTACGATACCGCCACCCTCTATGTAGCTGTCAAGGCCTATGTTCCCGGAAACGATTATGTGATTCCCTCCCTGGAAAGGGATTACCGGGCTGGAGGCAACGACAACATCAGCCTGCTTTTTGACACCTTTAACGATGGCACCAATGCCTTTCTCTTTGGCATAAACCCCTATGGGGTAAGGCGGGAGGCGTTGATTGCCAACGGCGGGCAGGGCAACAATGACAGTGACTTTACCACCTCATGGGACGTAAAATGGAGGGGCGAGGCAAAGCGATTTAACGGTTATTACACGGCCGAAATGGCCATTCCCTTTACCTCTTTCAAATTTCCGGAAGGCGTTTCCAAATGGCGTTTCCAAAGCTATCGTTTTGATATGCAGAAAAACGAGAACAGTACCTGGAACCCCGTTCCCCAAAACCAAATAATCTTTAACCTGGCCTTTATGGGCGAAATGGTCTTCGAAAAGCCCTTGGGAAAATCCAGGACTCCCTTTGCGGTGATACCCTACATTAATGCCCTGGCCGATATCGATTATGAAGCCGATATTTCGGAAACCCGTCTAAGGGTGGGTGGCGATGCCAAAGTGGCCATTGGAAATGGTCTAAATCTGGATATTACGGTGAACCCCGATTTTTCCAATGTGGAGGTTGATGACATTTTTACCAATCTTAGCCGTTTTGAGATAAATCTCCCGGAACGACGACAGTTTTTTGTGGACAACAACGACCTTTTTGGAAGCTTCGGTGGAACTCGGGATGCCAACCCTTTTTTCTCGCGAAGGATAGGTATTGCAACCGATAGTGCAGGAAATTCGGTCGAGAACCGGATTATAGGTGGTGTAAGGCTCAGTGGTAAATTAAACGATAACTGGCGACTGGGCTTCCTTAATATCCAAACCGATGAGGACACAACGGCCGAGATTCCCTCGAACAACAATATGATGCTCGCCCTGCAAAAGAAAGTGTTTGCCCGTTCCAATTTTGGGTTATTTTTCATTAACCGGCAAACTTTTGGACAATACGATTTTATGGATACGGAAGAGGAGTACAATAGGGTTTTGGGAATGGATTACAACCTGGCCTCGGAGGACAATACCTGGGTGGGTAAATTTTATGTGCACAAATCCTTCCAGCCGCAAGATAACTCGGGAAATTATTCCGTTGGGGCCTTTATGTCCCGAAATACCAGATACTTTAACATCTTTTCCGATTTTGTTTTTATAGACTCGGAATTTGAGTCCGACCTAGGTTTTATTCCCCGCAAGGATATCATAAAATGGGCCACTTCGGCAGAAAAGGTCTTTTGGCCCAAGAAGGGCCCCATAAACAACCATTTCTTTCAGTTCTTCCCCATAATTACCTGGCGGCCCGGATTGGAGTATATGAAAACGGACCATGAATTTAGTGGAAGCTGGAATTTTGAGACGCGAAACTTTGCGGAATTCGGGCTAGGCTTTTCCAATGAGTTTATTTTTTTGGCGGAAAGCTTTGACCCAACGGGAACGGAAGGGGCCCTGGAGCTTCCGGCGGACCGGGGCTATCATTTCAACACCTTTTTTGCAAGTTACGCGTCAAACTCCGCCGATATTTTGGCGTTTTCCGGCGAAATGGTGGTTGGCGGTTTTTTTAACGGGAACAGATTCTCCGTTGAAGGCGGGGCCTTGCTCCGGATACAACCCAAGATGCGTTTGGGGCTTAATGTAAACTATGACCGCATACACTTGCCCAATCCGTATCCCAGCGCGGATTTATGGTTGTTGAGTCCTACTGTGGACATTACCTTTAACAAATCTGTTTTCTGGTCCACGATTCTTCAATATAGCAATCAGAGGGATAATCTAGGCATTAACTCCAGGTTGCAATGGCGCTTTGCCCCCTTGTCGGACCTGTTCATTGTATACAACGATAACTATTTTGTGGAGCGCTTTGCCCCCAGGTTTCGATCTATTAATTTAAAACTCACCTATTGGCTTAATATTTAAGGGGATAGATGTTAGAAATTAAAGATTTCCATTCAAATACAAATACAAAATTCAAACGCAAACTCAACAAACCCAAATCCCAAGGCAAGTTACTGTACGGCTTACTGGCCACTGGCCCCCGGCTACTGGCTACTGGCTACTGGCTACTGGCTACTGGCTACTGGCTACTGGCTACTAAACTCATAAATTTTTTCATTTTGAGAGACTGTTTTGAAATGTATGATTAGAACCCGCCCAGATAATTATCGGGAACCCTCGGGATGAAAGTTTTGCGATCCGTTGAAGGTTTTATAGGGCGGCATAGTTGAGCTACAGAACCATAAAAAAGACAGTAGCGAAAATGGAAAGCCCGATGGGCCGTATTGAATAGGATAAGGTTTAAATTCAAAATAGGGTTCTGAAACGGATAACAATGCTTCAAGGCCAATTCAATTACAATATATTTGGAATAACACGAAAGCTTTATTGAATTCCAGAAAAGTCGCCTTCAATCAGGGAGTGAGAGGCAATATCTTTTACGAGCGTAAAGATTTTCGTTGCTAACTTTAGCGGCATTTCATCCAATGATATAATGGTCAAAACACTATATTTATTGAATTTCAAAAGCTCATTTATATGTGTTGGGCATTGGAAAAGGTTCTAAAAAATTACACTTGGGCTTTATAGTAGAAAAGGAACAGTACTAATGGATTCAAAAAAGTTACTTCATTTCGCCTTATTCTTTTTCTTTTTCTGGTCGCACTATGCCCAAGAGTTTAAAAACATCAGTGTACAAGATGGCCTAAGCGGTCACCAGGCCTATAGCGTTGTACAAGATCGTAATGGTTTTATTTGGGTCTCCACAAAAAGCGGTATAGATCGTTATAACGGCGAAAGCATTTCCAACTACAACCTATTGGAACAAAAGGAGACTTTTATCTCTCAACAGGTAAGGTTGGTAACGGATGATCAAAAAATAGTTTGGGCCTATACCCGAAGTGGAAACATCTATCGATTTAACGACGAACGCAACAGTTTTGAGCTCATTATATCCCTCTCTGAACGCATTAAAAGTCCTTGCAACGTATCCAACTTGGCAGTTAATGACGTTTTTTGGATTTCCACGGATATAGGCCTCTATTCCTATAATCAAAAAAACCAAAAGCTGAAAAAAGTTTCGGATTTTGGTGATGATCCCATTCAAATGGCATCGCCCTTTAAAGATAATGCCATTTTTGTGGCCTTGAAAGATCGGCTCGTTTTATATGACGAAATAGGCGGCATTACGAAAACGCTTCTTAGGCAATTGAGTAAAGCCAATTATAATTGGATTCGTTCTATTTTTTTTGACAAGGCCTACAATGAGGTCTGGATAGGAACAAGGGAAGGAGAGGTACATATCTATGGATTCGAAACCCAAAAAATATTACGGCTCCGGGAAAAAATTCCACAACTGCCCACGGTTCCGGTCAATACCATCCTATTATATAAGGATGCCATTTTTATTGGTTCCGATGGTGGGGGCGTTTTAAAGGTGGATAGAAGGAACAAAAAACTGCTCCAAAACTTTAAGGAGGATGAAGATAGGCCTAACTCGCTTAGGGGCAATGGAGTTCAAGATATGTTGGTATCCACCTCTGGAAAATTATTAGTGACCACCTTTACGGGCAGTTTGAACATTCTTGATGACAATTATACCCCGTTCCATATTCTTCGTCACGAAGTAAACAACCCCAATTCCTTACGGAACAATGTGGTCAATAGCATTCTCGAGGACATGGACAAAGATCTTTGGTTTGCCACCAATAATGGGGTAAGTTGCTGGCAAAGATCCAAAAACAAATGGATTCATTATCTAGATGGCCAGAGTGGGCAACCCAATGTTTTCCTTTCCCTTTTTCAATATGATACCAACCGTATTATGGCCGGATCCTATTCCAAAGGGCTTTTTATCATCGATAAAGGCAAAGGAGTGGTCAATAACATATTACCGGGCCTTTACAATCCAAACAATACCGATGCCACGGACTACGTAGTGGAAATTTTTGAGGATAGCAATAAAAAGATTTGGACCGGAGGGACTTTCAAGGACTTGGCCATCTATAATCCTAAAAATGAACGTTACGATTATTTACCCATACGTGGTGTAACCAATATTCAACCCAAGGACAAGGATCATATTTTTATCGCTACACAATCTGGCCTATACGTAGTAAACCAGTTAAATTACCACTATTACAAAGAGGATTTTGGAGGAAAGCTGAACGAGTCATTGTTCATCAATAGCCTATTCTTTGACAAGGGCGATGTTACCCTTTGGATAGCTACATCAGGTGCCGGTATCATTAAATGGGATATAAATGGGGAGCGAATCGAGAGAATAGATGAGAAGTCCGGTATGCCCTCCAATCACGTATACGCCATTCTGCCGGATTCGGAAAACAACATTTGGGCCAGTACCGAAAATGGACTTGTAAAGTACGGGGCCCAAAAAGAGAGATTGGAAAGTTTTTCCCTTAAGAATGGCCTTTCGGACGAATCTTTTTACAAAAACTCAAAACTTCGGGACAGCTCCGGAAAGCTGTATTTTGGATCCTATGAGGGTGTTACCTACTTTGA
>JBCBSN010000258.1:0-6253 GCA_039819225.1 Bacteroidota bacterium
GATGAACGGGGCAGTTTTTTATCATATCTTTAACACCCAGGATTTTTACGAATGGATGATTCCTTGCTGATAAAAAGAATCCTTAATCGGGACAAAAGGGCCTTATATCAACTGTACGATAAATACTCCGGGGCGTTGTTCGGTGTAATTGTGCGGATGTGCAGAAACGAGGCCCTGGCAGAAGATTTGTTGCAGGAGACCTTTGTCCGGATCTGGAAAAACATGGACAGCTATGACGGCACCAAAGGACGATTTTATACCTGGGCCTACCGTATAGCCAAGAATATCACTCTGAACGCGCTCCGTAAAAAGGATCCGCTCATCCAAACGGAAGATTTAAGTGTATATAGTACAGTAAGCCAGACCGAAACGTACACAGACTATACCGAACTTAATGGGGCTTTGAGGAAATTACAACCTCACCATCAAGAAGCCTTGTCCCTGGTGTACTTTAAGGGTTATACCCATAGGGAGGCCCATGAGGAAATGGGCGTACCCTTAGGCACCTTTAAATCGTACGTAAGGCAAGCCCTAAAAGAGCTTAGGCAAACCTATGGACATGGACATATTTTGTTATGCCTCTGGGCAGAATTGATTTCATATGGATAGGAAAAAGATACTCGAAGAAGGGTTTTTGGAGAAGTATCTGTTGGGCGAACTGACAGTTTCCGAAAGGCAGGCCATTGAAACCATGCTACATGAAGATGCAGAGTTAAAAAAACGGCTTCAAAGCATGGAGGCCGATTTTGAACGTATAGCCTTTGAGAACGCCATTTCTCCGGACGCACGGGTAAAGGAATCCTTAAAAGCCCGTATCGAAGATGAAAAATCCAAGCCTGCTTTCACGTGGCCCTTGTTTGTGGCGGCAAGTTTGGCCCTATTATTTCTATGCACTACTTTTTGGCTGTATACCCAATGGCAGAACACCCAAAAAGACCTTGATGCTCTAGTGCCCGTAACCACCGATCTGGAGGAGCGCCTTAATCTTCTTGAACAGAAAAGCGAAGTTTCGGAGTCCAAGTTAAATTTGGTCACAGGTACCCATACCCTTCCTTTTTTGCTACAGGGAAATTCCAAACTCCCGAACGCCCGTGCCGTGGCCTTTGTTAACCATAACGAAAGGATAGTCATGGTTAATGCCAAAGGACTACCGGAATTGCCGGAAGACCAGACCTACCAGATGTGGAGCGATGTTGAGGGTGAGATGATCAATATGGGATTGCTTTCCCCGAAAGCGGAATTGGTATCCTTAAAATATATAGATAAGGCGGAATCATTGAATATCACCATTGAACCGGCAGGGGGCAACGATCATCCTACCGTTGAAAAGCTCATTTCCAATGTAATCCTTTAAACGGGCTCCCCATACAGATCAAAATCGGCTGCATCGGTAATTTTTACTTGAGTGAAGTCGCCAACTTTCACGTAATGCTTTCTAGCATCGACAAGGACTTCATTATCTACGTCCGGGGAATCATATTCCGTACGACCCACAAAATAATTTCCTTCCTTGCGATCAATAAGACAGGGGAAAGTCTTCCCTATTTTACCTTGGTTCAATTCCCATGAAATCTGGGATTGGATTTCCATAATGACATTAGCCCTTTGTTGTTTTACGGTTTCCGGCACATCGTCCTCCAACGAATACGCATGGGTATTCTCTTCATGGCTATAGGTAAAACAGCCCAGGCGTTCAAATCGCATTTCCCTTACCCAATCCCTTAGAATCTGGAAATCCGCTTCGGTTTCCCCGGGATAACCCACGATCAAGGTAGTGCGGATAGCCATTTCCGGGACGGCCAATCTGAAATCCTCCAACAATTTTGTGGTCTTTGCCTTTGTAGTTCCCCGGCGCATACTTTTTAGAATAGTATCGGAGATGTGTTGTAAGGGAATATCAATATAGTTACAGATTTTGGGTTCGTTTCGCATCACTTCCAGGACATCCATGGGAAACCCCGATGGAAAGGCATAGTGGAGTCTTATCCATGCTATACCCTCTACCATCGCCAGGTTTTGGAGCAACTCCGCAAGATTGCGTTTTTTATAAAGGTCAAGACCATAATAGGTAAGATCCTGGGCGATTAAAATTAATTCCTTTACTCCCTTAGCGGCCAGCTTTTCCGCCTCCGTCACAAGTGTCTCAATAGGTTTACTCTTGTGTTTGCCTCGCATTAAGGGGATGGCACAAAAGGAGCATGGTCGATCGCAGCCCTCGGCTATCTTTAGGTACGCATAGTTTTTGGGGGTGGTCGTTAGGCGTTCCCCAATAAGTTCATGCTTATAATCCGCACCCAAGGCCTTTAGAAGGTTGGGCAAATCACTGGTCCCAAAATAAGCATCTACATCTGGTATCTCCTGCTGTAGGTCCGGTTTATACCTTTCACTTAAGCATCCGGTGACAAAGACTTTGTCCACTTGGCCCATCTCCTTTTTTCGGACATATTCCAAAATGGTATTAACACTCTCCTCTTTGGCGTTTGCAATAAACCCACAAGTGTTTATGACCACCACATTTCCTTGTTTCTCATGGACCACATCCTTGTCATTCGCCCGTAATTGCCCCATGAGTACCTCGGAATCGTACACATTCTTGGAACAGCCCAGGGTAACCACATTAATTCGGTTCTTTTTAATGGATTTTGTGCGCATAAGATGAGTAACGTATAATGTATGTATAGGTTTAAAATCGATTGAGGTTTAAAAAAGAAGATTGTCCAAGATAAGGTCATTAAGGGATACCATACCTATATACTCCCCATTTTCCTGTACCGGAGCGGACCGCAGCCCCACCTTCATCAACAGACTGGCTACGTAGCGGACTTCCATGTTGGCCGGCACACTAATGACTGGCTTGGTCATGATCTCAAAAACGTTTACTTCCTCCGAAGTTTTATCTGGAATGATAACACTATTGATAAAATCGTGGATCACCACGATACCATAGGCATCCTGGGGGTGTCTTTTTTTTACGATCAAAGACTCCACTTTTTCTTTGCGCATTACATCAACGGCCTCTTTTGCGGTGGCCATACCGTCTATAAAAACGACCTTTTTGGTCATGACGTCCTTGGCCCCTTGAAACTTTCTTTTTGTATCCATATTCGCTGTTATTTGTATTCTCTATTCCATTCAATGAAGTGGTTCATTGGATTTACATTCCATCAACATTCTCATAAATAATTGTCCCTAGCTTGTTTCTTGAACTTTTTCATTTGACTTTCCAGACCGGCGATGTGCTCAATGGGCAAAACAAAGGCAATACCTGTTCCAGGTTCATCAAACTTGCCTGCCGTTTTGATAACGTTCAGCAGATTCTCTACCACATGCTCCTCGACCAAAAAAACCAAAATATCGGTTCTATCCTCGATGCTAAGGCCAAAAAAGGATTTGGCCTCATGGATCCCGGTACCTCTTGCAGGGATAATGGTAGCCCCGGTGGCCCCTGCCTCCTTCATAGCATCCACAACATCATCACAGATGTTGGGCTTTACAAAGGCCATAATTAATTTAAACTGCATCTTTCTCTATTTTTAATTTAAATACTCTTGTTTTAAGTGCCATAAACTGGGCATAGCCCAACACCGTTATAATGGGGAATAGGCTGGCAAAGGCGATAAGGCCAAAACCATCTATTGCCGGGTTTCTTCCAGGAACGGCATTGGAAAGCCCCAATCCCAGGGCGGCTACCAAGGGCACTGTAACCGTGGAAGTGGTGACCCCTCCGGAATCATAGGCTATGGCAATAAGCTTTTTTGGGGCAAAAATAGTCTGCACGATTACTACTAGATACCCTGCCATAATGTACACGAACAGTGGCGTTCCGGTAACGATTCTAAAGGTTCCAAGGGCCAGGGCAAAAGCCACCCCAACGGCCACCGTAATTCTGAGGCCCCATGCGCTGATGGTACCGGCCGAAACCTCACCCGCTTTTATGGCCACGGCAATCAGGGAAGGTTCGGCAATTGTGGTAGAAAACCCGATTAGGGCGGCAAAAATATAGATCCAATAATAGGAAGTCCAATCGGTCAACACATTCCCACTAGCTTCTATAAATGAAGGGTCGGACAACTGAGTGGCCATAATCTTTCCTATAGGAAATAGTGCCTTTTCCAACCCCATGAGAAAAAGGGCCAAGCCAAAGACTACATAAACTCCTCCCAATAGCACCTTTTTTAAATGGGGAATAGGTTGTTTTAAGATGACCAACTGGAAAAATATGATCAACACCAAAATAGGCAGTACATCCCTAAAGGTATAAACGAGTATCCAGAAGAAGTCTATTACAAAATCGTACATACGGTCCATACAAAGTTAAAACCAGAACAACCCGTAGGCCATTACAAAAACCATGGGCAACAAAGAGGCAAAAGCAATTAGTCCAAAACCATCCAACAAAGGACTACGTCCCTTGATAACCGTGGCCAGTCCAACGCCCAAAGCCGTTACCAAAGGTACGGTAATGGTGGACGTGGTGACCCCACCCGCATCGTAGGCCAATCCTATAATCTCCTTAGGGGCAATACTTGTCATTAACATTACCAGCACATAACCTCCTATGATAAGGTAATACAAGGGCCATCCCTTAAGGATACGGAGCACACCTATAACAATGGCGAGACCTACGGAAAAGGCTACTGCCAAACGCAAGCCCAAAGCATAGCCCTTCATGGTCTTATGGTCATTAGATATTAGCCCGGCATCCGAGGATATGACCGAGGCCTCCTTTGCGACGGCTATAAGCGCAGGTTCTGCCACCGTGGTGGAAAATCCCAGGGCAAAGGAAAAAATCATCAACCATAGTAGGCTCCCCTTTTTGGCCAGTGCATAGGCCATGGCCTCCCCTATGGGAAACAAGCCTATTTCCAGGCCTTCGATAAAAAGCATAAGACCTATAATAACGAAAAGTATCCCAACAATGACCTCTCCAATTTGAGGAAAGGGCTGTTGAATGACCACGATCTGGAAAAAAACGACCACCACGATAATCGGGACTAAATCCGTCACCGCAGCCCATAATTTCTTGGATACATCAAGGATATATGCCCTATATTTCATCTACCCTTACTTTATGTACCATCCCAAAAACCTGAAGTTAGCCAAAAAGACCGTTTCGAAATAGTCCCCTACCGACCGAAGTTAATTTTACATCTTAAAAAAGGAATCTACAAACTCATATTTGTTAAAGACCTGCAGATCCTCAATCCCTTCCCCTACGCCAATGTACTTTACAGGGATTTGAAATTGGTCCGAAATCCCGATGACCACACCTCCCTTGGCGGTTCCGTCCAATTTGGTGACGGCCAAGGCATTTACCTCCGTAGCTTTGGTAAACTGTTTGGCCTGTTCAAAGGCATTTTGCCCAGTTGAGCCATCAAGAACCAACAAGACTTCATGCGGCGTATCCGCTACTACCTTCTGCATGACCTTTTTAACCTTGGTCAATTCGTTCATGAGATTAACCTTGTTGTGCAAGCGTCCGGCCGTATCCACGATTACCACATCGGCATCTTGGGAAACAGCGGAGCTTAAGGTGTCAAAGGCCACCGAGGCGGGATCGCTTCCCATTTTCTGTTTTACAATGGGCACCTCCACACGATCGGCCCAAACCTGTAGTTGGTCTATTGCCGCGGCACGGAAGGTATCCGCAGCTCCCAATACCACTTTCAATCCCTGCTTTTTAAACTGATAGGCCAATTTTCCAATCGTAGTGGTCTTCCCCACGCCATTGACCCCGACAACCATGACCACGTACGGTTTTTTATCCCTTGGTACGGTGTATTCCGTCTCTTCCCCTGTATTGGTCTCCGATAAGAGCCCTGCAATCTCTTCCCTGAGAATGGTATTCAATTCTTCAGTGCCCATATACTTGTCCTTGGCCACTCGGTGCTCAATACGCTCAATTACCTTTAGTGTAGTGTTTACCCCAACATCCGAAGTAACCAGAACCTCTTCCAGATTATCCAACACATCATCATCGACCTTTGATTTCCCCGCAACGGCCTTGCTCAATTTTGTGAAAAAGCTGGTCTTGGATTTTTCCAGGCCCTTGTCCAGGGTCTCTTTCTTCTTGGTGGAAAATATGTTTTTGAACAAACTCATCTTCAAATTGCTAGTGAAATCCAAAGATAGAAAAGTAAGTGGATTTTTTGGGGAACTTTGTTAGGGGTCGGTTACAATTTAGAAAGGCCTTAGGACTTGGACAGGGCAACTGCATTTCTAAGGCCTGTTCCCCATTTTGGTAAGTTGTAAG
>JBCBSN010000259.1:0-6246 GCA_039819225.1 Bacteroidota bacterium
AATTATGAACGTACTCCGGCAACTAAGAATCTGTGCCCTTGCACTTACCATCACTTTACTGGCAAATAGGGCACAGGCCCAGATAACCAATGACATTACCGAGGACGAAGCTTTTAAAGTACTCCTCGCTGCCAAACAGAAAGCACAAGCTTCCAATGTTCTGGTAAATATTGCGGTAGTAGACGCCGGTGCCAATCTAAAGGCCTTTATCCGAATGGACGAATCGTTCCTGGGAAGTATCGATGTGGCCATTAAAAAAGCGAAAACGGCAAGATATTTTAATATGGACACCGGAGAGTTGGGAGAATTAACACAACCAGGGGGGATCATTTACAACATTGAACACTCGAATGATGGTTTGATAACCTTTCCGGGCGGATTACCGATAAAGAACAAAAAAGGCAAAATTATCGGGGCTATCGGGGTAAGCGGAGGTACCATAGAACAGGACAGGGCCATTGCGACCTCCGGGGCCCGATCCATAACAGAATAATCCATTAAGAGACTGTTTTAAAATATGTCAATTGTTTTTTTATGCCCCTTTTTGCGCCTAACCTCGTTAATCCCGAAAGCTTTCGGGACGGCCGTAGCCCGCTATGTCCTCAAATTTTGCCTTGTTAGGCATCAAAAATGCTTAATAATAAATTCCAATCACATATTTCAAAACAGTCTCTAAATCCGAAAAGTAAAGGTAATGAACAGTACAAAAAGTTTTATTCTTAGTATCGCCTCGCTCATATCACAAATTTGCCTGGCACAGGTTGTAGATGAGCCAATGCTCTACAGGCAGGACTTCAAGAAAATTTCGGCAGACAATACGGTTACGGTAACCAGCTATAAAAAGGGTGGAGCAGACTATGTATATGTTGGTGGTTTTGGCAACATTGACGTCTTCGGCTTAAACAAGGAAGGTCTATTGACACCGATAAGCGATCACGAGCTTTACAAGAAAAAAGGACCGGCAAGAGGCATGGTCGCCGATAACATCAAGGGGACGGATTTTCTGTTTGTTGCGAACAAATTCGGGAATGTTATCGAGACGTTCAGGATCCTGGATAACGGCTCCTTGGAACGTGCGGCCCAAATAGAAGATACGGATGACATGCACCTAGCTGTTGGTATTACGTTGCAGGTAATCCATATGAAAAAAGAATCCTATCTTTTCGTTGGCGGACTTGAAAAAGAGACACCTGGATTGAGCTGCTTTAGCATCAATGGCGACGGAAGCCTTACACATGTACAATCTATGAAGGATGACGAAACCATCCATACAGATGGCATTATAGGCATGTATACCCATAAGATCAATGATAAGACCTATTTGTACACCAGTGGTTTCCAGGATAACGGCGTAAGTAGTTTTAGAGTTTATGAAAATGGCAAATTCAAAAATGTAAATAACATCAGTGATAATGCTACGGATAGGTTTCTTACCGGTGCCTATCCGGTAACAGGGGTGCAATTGGGAAGCAACTATTATGTAATTGTAGGCCACAGACATCATAAGTACTACAAGAGAAATGGTTTTATTAAGAACACCGACTTCGTTTATCATGGGGATGGGGTAAGTGTTTTTAAAATAAGTAAGAACGGAGCCTTGGTGCCCCACTTCGTTTTAAAGGATGACGAGCATACCAAACTACAAGGGCAAACAAGAATTGAAGTTGTTTCGGTAAACAACGATGAGGCCATTTTAGCGGTTGGCACCAGGGACGACGCCGGCATTCAGCTTTGTAGGTTGAACAAAGAAGGTGTTTTAAGCCCGATAAACTATTTGGAAACCGGTTTTTCCATTTATTATGGGTTAAGGTCGCATAAAATAGGTGAAGACAACTTTCTTTTAGCAGGTTCCAACCGGTTTGATTTTGGAAAAGTGGTAAGCTATAAGGTAGGGCCTAAAACCAATAGGGAGGGCAAAATCCTCAGACATATCGTAAATCTAAAATATAAGGAGGAGGCTACCCGGGAGCAAGTAGATGAAGCGGTGAAAACGTTTTTGAACCTTAAAAATGAAATTCCGGAAATAGCCAATATTGAATGGGGTTTAAACGATAGTACCGAAGGGCATAGTGAAGGCTTTACCCATAGTTTCACCATAACCTTCAATGATGAGCATGCCAGGGAAGTATACCTATTTCATAAGGCGCATTTGGACCTGGTAAACAAAGTAGGCCCAATAATAGGGGGTGTTTTTGTCATGGATTATTGGACTGAGAACTAAACGGTACGGAAATGAACGATTTAAGAGATAAAAAAGCCATCATTACGGGCGGTAGCAGGGGGTTGGGAAAAGCCACGGCCATTGCATTCGCCAAAGAGGGGATCGACGTAGCCGTTACAGGTAGAAATGAAGAAAAGTTAAAAGAAACGGTGGCCCAATTGGAGACTTTTGGTGTTAGGGCATGCTATTCGGTTTTTGATGTGGGCATATACGAGGACGTTAAAAGCGGCATCAAAGACATCCTAGAAACTTTGGGTACCGTGGATATTTTGGTCAATAATGCGGGTATTGCCGCCATTGGGTCCTTCAATGACATGGAAGTAGGCCAGTGGAGCCAAATAATCCAGACCAACGTTATGGGCATGTATTATGTGACCAAGGAAGTTTTGCCTTATTTGCTGGATAAAAACGAAGGCGATATTATTAATGTATCTTCCACGGCAGGTTTAAATGGCAACGCGAATATATCCGCCTATTCGGCATCAAAATTCGCGGTCATAGGAATGTCCGAATCCTTGATGAAAGAAGTCCGTAAGCATAATATTAGAGTCAATACCTTAACACCTAGCACCATAGAATCCGACATGACCATAGAATTGGGCATAGCAAACAAAGGTTCTCAAGACAATGTACTACAGCCGGAAGATTTTGCGGAGCTTATCCTTTCCGGTTTAAAACTACCAAGAAGGGCAATGCTAAAAAGTGCGGCCCTATGGTCTACAAATCCATGACGTATACTTGGCGTAAGGTTCCTTAAATGGGTGTACGACAAATTTCCGTAGCCTGATGTTCGACCTCCCTTAATCTCCCCAATCCCGATAGAATATCGGAACGGGACAGGCTCTAGGACAGAAGTACAGTTGCTATTCATTGAGCAGGTTTGGGTTCCAACGCCCGTTAAGATTGAATTTGTGCTTGAACTTGCGCTTGACACTTGAACTTTTTTCCCAGACGCGCTGGGATCAATAAGTGTTGGGACAGAAGTACAGTAGCTATTAAAATACCGATTGTAATTGCGAAAAGGGATTACAGGTTCGGGTTCTAACGACCGTTGAGATTGTATTTCAGTTTGAGTTTGAACTTGAACTTTAATACCCCCCCGCCTGTCCGTCCTTTCTACTTTCCGAGGCTCCGTGATATACGTGGTTTTCCGCGTCCCATAAAATGGCCTGGTATCCGCCGTAGGCCCCTCTGGTGAACCCTGTTTTATGACCTTTGTCCATTAAACCGCGGACAGTGGTATAGGGAATGCCCGACTCTACCCTAATTTGCCCGGTTCCTTCCGGCGTTTCACCTGTAGGTCCGTTGCCGCCGGTATGGTCCCAGCGCGGGGCATCCCCAGCCTCCTGTAGGTTCATGCCAAAATCGATCAGGTTCATCACGATTTGGGTATGGCCCTGGGGTTGGAAGTCGCCACCCATGACCCCAAAACTTACATAAGGGAGGCCATCTTTGGTGATAAAGGCTGGGATAATGGTATGGAAGGGCCGCTTGCCCGGCTCATAGGTGTTGGCTTGCCCGGGCACAAGACTAAAGAGCTCTCCACGATCTTGCAGCATAAAACCCAGTTGAGGCGGTACCATTCCGGAGCCCATGCCCCTGTAATTGCTTTGGATTAGGGAAATCATGGTGCCCTCCTTGTCCGCCACGGTCATATAAATGGTTTCCCCGGCACTGATTTCTCCAGCGGTATAGGTTCCCGCGCGTTGGCCTATTTTTGCCCGGCGGTTTTGGGCATAGCCATCCGACAATAACTCCTCAAGAGGAACGTCATAGAAATCCATATCGGCATAATACTTCGCCCGATCTTCAAAGGCCAATTTTTTGGCCTCGGTAAAAAGGTGCAGGTGTAGGGGACTACCAAATTCTATTTTCGAGAAATCATACCCTTCTAGGATCTGTAACATTTGCAGTGCCGCAATGCCCTGCCCGTTGGGAGGCAGTTCCCAGACATCGTAACCCCTGTAGTTCACCGAAACCGGTTCTACCCATTCCGAGGTATGTTGCGCAAGATCTTTTTGGGAAAGGAACCCGCCCTGTTCTTTAATAAAGTGGGCAATGGTTTTGGCTATTTTGCCCTTGTAAAAAGCATCCCGTCCCCCTTTGGCAATGGTTCTGTAGGTCTCCGCCAAATAGGGATTCCTATAAATTTGGCCCTCTTTGGGCAGTTGCCCGTTGTTCTGATCAATATAAGTTTCAACAATATTGGGAAATCCCTGGGATTCATAGTAGGGAATGGACCGTTGCATATACCAGGCGATAAGTTGGGTAAGCGGAAACCCCTTTTCCGCATAGGCGATCGCGGGGGCCAAAAGTTCCGTCATAGGTTTGCTCCCGAACTTGCCGTGAAGGGCAAACCAACCGTCCACGGCCCCAGGGACGCTCACGGGCAAGGGGCCTAGGGGAGGTATTTTTTGCATCCCCTTATCCTTAAAATAATCAAGGGTGAGGTTTTCAGGGGATCGCCCACTGGCGTTAAGACCATGGAGTTTTTGGGTCTTCCCGTCCCAAACAATGGCAAAAAGGTCTCCTCCAATACCGCAGCCTGTGGGCTCCATAAGGCCCAATGCCGCGTTGGCCGCTATGGCCGCATCAATGGCATTGCCTCCATTTTTAAGAATGTCCAGCCCTATTTGTGTAGCCAACGGATGGCTTGTGGCCACCATCCCGTTTTGGGCCAGAACCTCGGAACGGGTAGCAAAGGTTTTGCCTGTAATACGATCCTGGGCGTGACCGGAAAAAGGCATCAAAACAGCTAAAGAAAAACTGATTACGAATGTTTTCATAGGATACATTGGTTTTATCAACCTAAAAATAGGTAAAAGCATAGGACGGTCCGGCGCAAAAAGAACTAATACCAATTCTTAATAGGAAAACTTACTCGGATGAACCGATCCCACCCCTTTTTCTGATCAAAAACCACCCTGAAAAAAAGGGGTAAACACCCCTTTTTATACCGTTTACTACCCCGTTTTATATGTAGGTAAAAAACGCAAAAAATTGATTTTCAATTTATTAAATAAAATATAGGTACGAAGACGGGTATCTTTGGGCATATTTATTTGTTACATTGCCCTTGAATTTAAAGACAATACTCATGGAAGCAACAATGGATGAAAAGATACTTCGCAAAATACAGTATGGGTTGATTATTGCGATAGCCCTTATTGGTATCATTTTGATATGCGCAGGTATTTGAAAGCAGGAAAACCTTGTCCAAAGGAATTCTACGTATATTTAAAAGAACTAAGGGTAAATTCTTAGACCGAACTTCCCCCCCTGCCTGAAGATGGGCGAAAAACCAACAGAGACCTAAATCTAGAATTTTAAAACGACGATGATGAACGAAAACAACAGAAATACCAGGATTTTAATCGGGACATTGATCCTTATTATTTTTGCCCTATTGATCAACACCTGCAAGGATGCGGTTACCGGTGATGTCGTAAAGGCTCCTTCCCAGACCATTAGTATGGAGCAAGCAAAAATCTTGCAACAGGAATATGTGCGTACTCGGAGCGGTATTGTAAACAAGACTTTGGGTTTTGAGGACACCCGTGATTTTTGGTTTTCCCTGGACAGTTTGGAACAATATATAAGATATGTTCGTCAGGAAAGTAAGGTCCGGGGCCTTGAGGATTTAGGTCTTCGCATTTTTTACGCTGCCTATCCCAAGGACGGCAAAGGGCAATGGCCGGACCCAGGGTTTTCTACGGTTATCCTTGTCCCTACGCATGGGAAGCCACAAATAGGAAATGGGTTTTTCCCAATGGCACCCGTTCAGCTAGGTTCCGCTGGTATTAGAGCGTTCAACTATGGCAATGGCGGGCAGCCTCCCAATGCCACATATTAGAGGATAAACCAAAAATGCCAACATATTATTACCTGTTTTTTGCAATTACGTTTATCGAGTTTTTTGCATCCTTTATGGCAACTGTGCATCTATGGAAATATAGGGATTCCAAAGAATACTACTTTTTCCTGTTCCTATGGTTTACCTTCTTCTTAGAATTAATCGCAGGTTT
>JBCBSN010000260.1:0-6199 GCA_039819225.1 Bacteroidota bacterium
GACATCATCATCTGCATTTCCACAGGAAAATAGAAGTGCCACAAAGGAAAAAAGAAGGGTAGGAACAAAGTTCAATTTCATTATCACATAATTTTGGTTCAACAGGGCAAACGAGGGAAATCGATGAATAGTATGACGATTTATAAAATCTATGTTAAAGATTGTTAAATCGAAATGGTGAACTTAAGACAGGTCCCGTTTGCAAAAAGCAATTTTGATTAGGCCAAAATCCCTTGCGCAATGATAGCTCGCCGAAAAAGCCAATTTCTACAAGGATTTCATAGGGTGCTGGATAAAGAATCCCTATTTTTAGCTTCTAATCAATCATCCTTACCCGTTGCATGAGGTTTTTTCCCGCCCTGCTTTTTTTGTCTTTTCTTTTTTCTGTTAAGGCCCAAAAGAAGAATGCCGATTATCGGCTCCATATCAAAAAGACAAGTTTGCCCATTGTCATAGATGGAATCGGTGATGATAGGGCATGGCAGGATGCCGAGGTAGCCCAGGATTTTTTTATGGTCCTTCCGATGGACACGGATAGGGCCAACGAAAAGTCCGAGATTAGGATGACCTACGATACCAAGAACATTTATTTGTTGGCCACTTTTTACAACAGTTCCCAAGGCAGAAATTTTGTGGAATCCCTCAGAAGGGATTTTTCTTTTGGAAAGAATGATAACTTTCTGTTGTTTCTGGATCCCTTTAATAATCAGACCACCGGATTTTCTTTTGGTTCCAACGCTGCGGGCGCCCAATGGGACGGTACTATGTTCGCCGGGGGCAGTGTAGACCTCAACTGGGATGCCAAATGGATTTCCGCGGTAACCAGGGACGACGGGAAGTGGGTTTTTGAAATGGCACTTCCCTTTAAATCCATTCGTTATGAGGACGGGGTAACGGAGTGGGGCATCAATTTCAGTCGCTTGGATCTTAGGTCTAGCGAGAAATCTAGTTGGACCCCCATACCCAGACAGTTTCCAACCGCATCATTGGCCTATACCGGAACACTGGTCTGGGACGCGCCTCCTCCCTCGCCCAAGCTCAATTATTCCCTAATACCCTATGTTCTTGGATCTGTGGAAAGGAACTTGGAGGCAGGGGAGGATACACAGACCGAAACCAAAATAGGAGGGGACCTAAAGCTTAGCCTTACCCCTTCCTTAAATTTGGATCTTACCGTAAACCCTGACTTCTCCCAGGTGGAAGTGGATCGGCAAATAACCAATTTGGATCGATTTGAACTTTTCTTCCCGGAGAGACGCCAGTTTTTTTTGGAAAATAGCGATTTGTTCGCGGATTTTGGCTATCCCGGGATACGACCCTTTTTCTCCAGACGTATCGGGTTGGGGGTTCCCATACAAGCCGGTGCCAGGGTAAGTGGGAATCTGGACGATAACTGGCGATTGGGCGTTATGGATATGCAGACCGCACGAGTCGAGGAAACCGGATTGCCCAGCCAAAATTTTGGCGTTATATCCCTACAGCGCAAAGTCTTTAGCCGATCTAATATTGGATTGCTATTCGTTAATAAACAATCTATCCAGTACCCTACTGATAATGACTCTATCCGTGAACTCTTTCCAAGGTTCAATCGCAATTTTGGGGTTGAATACAACTTGGCTTCCTCCAATAATCTTTGGAATGGGAAGGCCTTTTTCTTAAAGTCCTTTGCCCCTGAAGAGGAAGGCAATGGGGTAACCCAGGCCGCTCATTTGGAATACAAAAGCAGAAAATGGAATTGGCGTATCCAACAAGAATGGGTGGGGGAGGATTACACGGCAGAAGTAGGGTTTGTACCCCGCACGGGCTTTGTAAAATTCAATTCCTTTTTGGGACACCTCTTTTTCCCTAAAAAGGGCAAGGTTGTAAGCCATGGCCCCAGGTTGAACGCCTTCTACTTTTTTAATGAAAGTTTTCGGCAAACGGACCACACCGCTTGGATGGAATATTTGGTAGAATTTAGAAATCGAAGTAATCTAAGTTTCTTTATCTCGGATGATTATGTAGAACTGTTGGATCCCTTTGACCCCACCGGCCTAGACATAGCCGAATTGCCCACAGGAACGCAGCATCGTTGGAACGCCTTTGGCTGGGAATTTGCCTCGAGGCCCCAAAGTTTGTTCACCTATGTCCTAAATGGGCGGCTAGGGGGGTATTATGAAAATGGGAACAGATTAAGGCTTTCTTCGGAGCTGGGCTATCGGTTTCAGCCTTATGTGAGCCTAAGCACAAATTTGGACTACAACCATATAGCACTTCCCGCACCCTGGAACACCAATGATTTTTGGCTCATTGGCTCCGAGGTAGATATCACCTTTACAAACAAAATCTTTTTTGCCAACCTGTTCCAATACAACGAGCAGACCAAAAATTTGAATATAAATTCAAGGTTCCAATGGCGTTATAGCCCGGCCTCCGACCTGTTTGTGGTATATACCAACAATTATGGGATCCAACCTTTTGAGGGAAGAAACTGGGCCCTTACGCTAAAATTTACGTATTGGTTTAATAAGTGATGGCACCAATGTGTTAAAACTCAATTTTCAAACCCACATTTTTTGATATCTTGGTACGGAAATGACGCATGAATTTAAAAGGATAGTCCAGGCCCATACAAGGGCAAAGGGGGAAAACATTCGCACGGTATTGGCAACGGTGGTGGCGCTCAAAGGCTCCTCTTATCGTAGACCGGGGGTCTCCATGTTGATTCGGGAAGACGAACAAATGGTAGGGGCGGTAAGCGGTGGCTGCGTGGAAAAAGAGGTGCTGAGGCAATCCCATACCGTTTTTGAGACCAACTGCCCCAAAATGATGGTCTATGACGGACGTTATCGCTTGGGCTGTGAGGGAATCCTTTATATCCTTATCGAGCCTTTTCTTCCCGGGGATGCCTTTCATACCGTTTTTGAGGATTCCCTTGCCAAAAGGATTCCTTTTGAATTGATGTCCCGTTTTGAATTAAAGGAAGGCTCCCATAGTGATTATGGGACTAGCCTAAGGCAAGGCTCCCGTGAATTGGCATTGTACCAGGGAGCAACTTGGAACAAAGATACGAAAGTCAAGATTTTTACCCGCAGTTTAGACCCCTGTTTTAAACTATGGATTGTTGGCGCAGAGCATGATGCCGTACAACTTTGTACCTATGCCGCCCTTACCGGATGGGAGGTCTGCATATGGGCCGCTCCCTCCGAGGAGAAATCGGTAACCGATTTTTCCGGGGCACAGGAATTATGGAGCCTGGAGCCCGAAGAACTTCCTTTGGGGCAAATTGATGGTCAAACGGCAGTGGTCGTCATGACCCATAGCTATGTAAGGGATTTAAGATACCTTTTGGCGTTAAAACATAGCGCTCCCGCTTATTTGGGACTGTTGGGTCCCCAAAAGCGTAGGGAGCAGCTGTTGGCGGAGTTGATGGAACGCGATCTGGATATCCCTGAACGATTCTTGGAGGGCATACATGGACCGACCGGTCTGGATATTGGTGCCGAAACACCACAAGAAATTGCCATAGCCATACTTGCGGAGATTTTGTCCGTGATCCGGAATAGGAAGTCTTTAAAGCTAAAGGATAAACAAGGCGCTGTTCATAGTTGATGGGAAAGACCGAACGAATATATGCCGTTTTGATTCTAGCGGCGGGTGGGGCAACCCGTATGGGTAGGCCGAAGCAGTTGTTGCCCTGGAAGCAGACCACACTTTTGGGCCAAGTGATTGCCCACGCGAAGGGGCTTGAACATGTGGATATCCATGTAGTGCTGGGGGCCCAGGCAGCTAAAATCCGGGAAGCGATGCCAGTTTCCGGGATAGACTTTGTGGTTCATTCCGGTTGGCAACTAGGTTTGGGTTCTTCCATTGCCATAGGGGTACGGCATATTTGCCAAAAAAATCCGGATTGTAAAGCGGTACTTCTTCTTTTGGGTGATCAGCCGTTTTTGGACACCGTCTATTTGAGGTCGCTCGTTTCAACATTTCAGAAATCGTCCAAAGGGATTGTCGCTACCGGGTATGGCAATACACCAGGTGTTCCGGCTATCTTTGACCAAATGTATTTTAAGGATTTGATGTGTATTCAAGGTGATGTTGGCGCAAAATCCATTCTCAAAGAGCATTCGGGGGAGGTAGTTTTATTAAATGCAGATGGCCGGACCACGGATGTGGATACCTTGGTTGAATACGAACGCCTGAAAAGCAAATTTAACGGAATCTCATGAAGTATCTCACCTATACTATGGCTCGGTTGATCGGCATCTGTTTTTGGTTACAATGTTGCTTTTTACTTTTTACACAGGCCACAAACGCCCAAAACATCAAGGTGATGAGCTACAACATCCATCACGGAGAAAATATACGTGGGCAGATCGATTTAAGGGAAATAGGAAGGGTGATTAAGAAATCTGGAGCAGATTTGGTCGGGTTGCAAGAAGTTGACAGCGTTTGTGCCCGATCTAATAAGGAAGATCAGATGAAAGTATTGGCCGAGCTCACGGGAATGTATTACACTTTTAAAAAGCACTTTGACTATGATGGCGGTTCCTATGGGCTTGGGATACTTTCAAAGTATCCCTTTGATCGTACTTTTGATGAACGCATATCCAGTTATCCCGAAGGAAGTAGCAAAACCCTTGTCCTGTTGGTAACGGATATTGAAATTGCCAAGGGTAGCATTGTCCGATTCGCTACCGTGCATTTTGATTACCGGGAAGATCCTACTATTCGTTTGGCACAGTCTTCTGAAACCTTGGATTTTTTTGCCAAAAATACATATCCCGTGATATTGACAGGGGATTTAAATGCCGAACCAAATACCCGGGAGATAAAAGGCTTAGGTTCAATGTTTACGGATACGGACATCTCGGGAAAGTCTACCTATCCCGCTGATGGTCCCTCAACGAAAATCGATTACATTCTTGTAAGCGGCCAACACCTAAAAAAAGTCAAAAAACATAAGGTGATCAATGAACCCGTAGCCTCGGATCACCGTCCCGTGATGGCCAGCATCGTTCTTAAAAACTGAATGGAACTTGATAGCTCAACATGTTATTGGTCCAACTCTCCCTTGGTGGTATCCGCCTGTTCTTCCAACTCCCCGTAATCCTGAAAAATACCGCAGGAGTTTTCCTTTTTGACCAAAGAACGGTCTTCTCTTTTTCTTTTCTTTGCCAGGGTGGCGATTTGTGGAGATAAATAGCCCATACTACTTTCGGGGGTGTTGTTTTGTGGGTATAAACGTATAGCGGGACATAATGTTGTTTTGGAACTCCTTAATTTTTAAATAAATAACTTCCAGGGCGATTTTTTCTCAAAAGTGTAATCCAAGATATGAGCGATAATACCGGACCACATAAGAAAATTAGGCCACAAGCAAGCGTTTTTGGATGTAGTTGAGAATAAGCATCCAATTCATCTTAAGCAACAGTGCGGCCGTAGGAACGTTGTTTTCCTCAATAGCGGCGATGATAGCCTCATGCTGATTGTCCGCCTTGGCATAATAGGAATCATCGGACATCAAAGCTTTCTCATAAAAAAAGATCCGCGATCTAAGATCTGCCAGGATGCTCTGCGTCAATTGATTGGGATAGTTCTGCGTAAGCAGGCGATGAAATTCCAAATCAGCATTGATACGTGCCAACATATCCATAGCGTTTTCCAAAACACCTTGTTGCCTTTTTAGTGCCGTTAAGGAGGCTTCGTCAAAAACCGAATTTTCTAGCGCCATTTCCTCCAAATTGGCTACAAGTTCATATAGGTCTCTTGCTTCGTCTTTGTTTAAAGGGGCTATTATAAAACCTCTATTGGGAACGGCCTTGATAATTTGCGATTGCTGTAATTGGGACAAAGCTTCACGGATAGGGGTAACGCTTACATGAAGCTCCCGCGCCAAGGCCGCTAGGTTAAGGGTCTTCCCGATCGTAAGTTTGCCACTTCGCATCTTCTTTAGCAAATGCTCCCGCACTTGATTGCGTAATATGGGTATTGCCATGACACAAAAATACAATATCGTATACGATTATGGCAAATATATCGCCTTGTCAACACAAAAAGAGTGGTAAAACCCCTGTATGTTGAGGAAGGTGTTTGCATACGAAAAAGCACTTCATCGAATCATTGGCATAAGTTGCACTAAACCATCCTATTTTACGTTTTAGCAGCAATAACCCTAAAATTAGTACAATAGGATGGTTTAGTGCAACTTATGCCAACG
>JBCBSN010000261.1:0-6115 GCA_039819225.1 Bacteroidota bacterium
CGGAAATTCCAGTTTATCCGGGTTCTCCGATCGTAGCCGTTCCACATCGTTCTTAAGGTCGTAGGAAGGATAACTACCTGTTATGTGCTTCTCCGGAACGATATCTTAAAAAAATGGGGAATACTGTAATTTCACAACCCATAAAAGGTACGGCCAAACGATCCGGGAATCGGCTAGAGGATGCATTTTTAAAAGCGGCCCTGGAAAAAGATCCCAAGGAGCGTGCGGAAAACATCATGATTACCGATCTGGTACGGAACGACCTTTCCAAAAGCGCTCTTAGGGGCAGTGTCTCGATAGAGGAATTATGCAAGGTATACACTTTTGAACAAGTACACCAATTGATATCCACTATTACCGCTAGGGTAGCGAAGGATAAAAACCCAGTAGAGATTATTGAGGAAACTTTTCCTATGGGTAGTATGACCGGTGCCCCAAAAATAAGGGCCATGCAAATTATTGAGGACTTGGAATCCTTTAAAAGAGGGTTATATAGCGGGGCCGTAGGATATTTTGACCCCCACGGCGATTTTGATTTTAATGTCGTCATTCGTAGTATTCTATACAATGCCGAACGGCAATATGTCTCCTTTTCCGTGGGTAGTGCCATTACCGCCAAGGCCAATCCAGAAAAAGAATATGAGGAATGTCTGCTCAAGGCCAAGGCCATGAGGGAAGTGTTGGAGGGTTTATAGTTTCGGGTTTGGTGTTTCGAGTTTCGAGTTTGGGGTTTCAAGTTTCGGGTTGATTGGAATTTGGGATTTGAGATTTGGAATTTGAGCTTGACATTTGAACTTGATACTTGAGCTTGCACTTGTACTTCCCGTCTTCCTTACCTTTGCATAATGCAACAAGAATTTAAGGCACATATTGAAAACGGGTTTTCAGAATTGTTGGAAAATCCCTTTCTTTTGGCCTGTAGTGGGGGAGTGGATAGTGCGGTCCTAGCCCATTTGTGTCATACGCTTCAAATGCATTTTGTCTTGGGCCATTGCAACTTTCAACTCCGGGGAGTGGAAAGCGATGCGGACGAAGCATTTGTTTTGGCACTGGCCCAAGCCTATGGCGTTCCATGCTGGACCACCCGTTTTGATACTGTAGGTTACCAAAAAGAACATGCACTTTCGTTACAGATGGCCGCACGGGAATTACGATACACTTGGTTCGATACAGTTTTAAAAAGGAAAGGCCTTCACTATGTGGTAACGGCCCACCAGGCAGATGATAGTTTGGAGACTTTTTTAATCAATCTTTCGAGGGGAACGGGCATTGAAGGGCTTATGGGAATTCCAGAAAAAAGGGATACCATTCGACGTCCGTTGCTTGCCTTTTCGAGAACCGAAATTTTGGACTATGCCAAATCCCAAAATTTGGACTGGAGGGAGGATAGCAGTAACAGTGAAACCAAATATCTACGAAATAAAATAAGGCAAGAGATAGTTCCGCAATTGAAGGAACTACATCCGTCCTTTTTGCAAAACTTTGGAAATACACAAAAACACCTAAAGCAAATTTCCCAAATTACGGAAAACCATAAAAAGGAATTGGAAAACACCCTTTTTGAGAGAAAGCAGGGGTTTGTTCAAATCAGTATCGCGGATCTTTCCAAGCTAAATCCTATAAAGGCGTATCTTCACTTGCTATTCAAGGAATATGGTTTTACGGAGTGGGACGATGTGGAATCCCTACTCCGCGCCATGAGCGGCAAGGAGGTGCGTTCCAGGACACACAGATTGGTAAAGGACCGCAGTACTCTGTTGCTTGCACCTATCATGAATCAAGAAAAGCATATATTTCACATTCTTGAACATACCCATCTTATACGAGAACCTATCCACCTAAAAATTGAAACCGTTGCCGAGATGGGGAATACCGGCAAAAACATACTATATGTGGATAAAGAAACGTTAAAGTATCCCGTTACATTAAGGAAGTGGAAAAAAGGCGACTACTTTTATCCTCTGGGGATGTGGGGCAAGAAAAAACTATCCAAGTTCTTCAAGGACGAAAAGATAGATGTGCTCTCCAAGGAAAACCAATGGTTGCTCTGCTCCGAAGATGAAATTGTATGGGTGATAGGCAGACGACCGGATGAACGTTTTAAAGTCGCCCAGGACACTCGTGAAATACTAAGATTTGAAACGGAACTATGAAGTACTTTTCGTTATTTCTGTTTTTTTTGGGACTTGCCTACTCATTTTCACAAGGGGAGGAGAACCCTGTGCGCTGGTCCAAGGACATCCATAAAATTTCGGATACGGAGTACGAACTTATACTTAAAGGCGAAATCCTGGAAGGCTGGCATGTATACTCACAACATTCTGCGGAGGGAGGATCCCTACCGAGTGAACTTACCTTTAAAAAGGCAGGAGCGCACTATGAATTGATAGGGGAAACGGAAGAGAGCAAGACCTATACCGAGTTCAGCGAAGTTTTTGAAGTGGATGAAACCTTTTTCCGGGACAGGGCAATCTTTACACAGAAGATACGCTTGTTGAATCCGGAGCTCCAACAAATCGAAGTAAATCTCTGGTATCAAGTATGTAAGGAGGTATGCATTCCTATGGAGGAAGATTTTGTTTTCTCCCTAAGCGGTGGGCCCGCAACGATCCAACAGAAAACTGTTGGGGAAAAGGGAAAGGAATTGGGTGCGGCCCTAAAATTGAATCTAAAGAACAAGGAACTGCTGCATGCGGTAAACGGGGAAATACGTGGATCCAAATCGGGACTTTGGACAATTTTTAGTCTGGGATTTCTTGGAGGGTTAATTGCCTTGTTGACCCCTTGTGTATTTCCTATGATTCCCTTAACGGTCTCCTTTTTTACCAAGCAGGCCCACAAAAGATCCAAAGGAATTTCCAATGCTCTGCTCTACGGTTTTTTTATTGTATTGATATACTTTATACTGAGCCTGCCCTTTCATTTGTTTGATTCTGTGGACTCGCAAATATTGAATACCATTGCTACCAATGTATGGCTCAATGTATTTTTCTTTTTGATTTTTGTGTTTTTCGCTTTTTCCTTTTTCGGTTATTATGAGCTTACCTTGCCCAGTTCCTGGAGCAACTCTATGGACAATGCAGCGAACAAGGTAGGAGGTGCATTGGGCATTTTTTTTATGGCGGTTACCCTGGCCTTGGTCTCTTTCTCCTGCACGGGCCCTATCCTTGGCGGGTTATTGGGAAGTACAACTCTGGCAGAAGGTGATGTGGCCACCAACCTGTCCACAGGAATGCTCGGTTTTGGTGTTGCCTTGGCACTACCTTTTGCCCTTTTTGCTCTTTTCCCCACCTGGTTGAATTCCTTACCAAAGTCCGGTGGTTGGATGAATACGGTGAAGGTTGTTCTGGGCTTTTTGGAACTGGCGCTGGCCTTTAAATTTTTGTCCAATGCCGATCTTGTGGGAAATTGGGGCATTCTTAAAAGGGAAATTTTCTTGGGTATTTGGATCTTGCTCTTTGTGTTATTGACCCTTTATCTCTTGGGCGTTCTCCGCTTTCCCCACGAAGGGCCCGAACAAAAGCTGTCCGTTCCCCGTAAAGCCGTTGGATTTCTGAGTGGCGCTTTTGCCGTTTACCTCATGCTGGGTACTTTTAACATCACCAACCTAAGACTATTGAGCGGGTTTCCGCCTCCGGATTTTTACAGTGTACTGGAAAAGGAGTCCGACTGTCCCTTGGGGATAGACTGTTACAAGGATTTTGAGCAGGGGCTTGCCCATGCCAAAAAGGTAAATAAGCCCATTTTATTGGATTTTACGGGCTGGGCCTGTGTCAATTGCCGTAAGATGGAAGAAAATGTGTGGAGCAGACCGGATATCTACGCCATTCTAAAAGAGGACTTTGTACTTATTTCGCTTTATGTAGACGACCGCAAGGAACTGCCTGGGGAACAACAGTTCAATTTTAAATATGATTCGGGTCTTGTTAAGGAAATCACTACCATAGGACGCAAATGGGGCACCTTTCAGGACATCAATTTCAATGCTGTTTCCCAACCCTATTATGTGCTGCTGTCCCCTGATATGGAAATCCTAAATTCGTCCATTCAAAATACCGATGGTGATACCTATCTGACGTGGCTAAGATCAGGGTTACAAAAATTCCAAGGAATCGCCATGCATAAAGACTCCGAGTAAGAACATCCTAAAAAGGCGCTTCTTTCCCCACCGTACTGCTTTTTTATCCTTGGAAATAACACTATCTTTCAATCAAAATTCTCCCATGAGACTATTTAAAAGGATTGGATGGGCCCTGTTGGCCCTTATGGGAATTCTAATCCTAGGTGGACTTATCTTTATCAATTCCTTAACACCTACCTATGAAGGTGAACAGGAAATGCCTGGACTTTTTAACGAGGTCAAAGTGTATTATGATACCTATGGCATACCCCATATTTATGCACAAAACGAAGAGGATGCTTTTAAGGTTTTGGGTTACGTGCACGCGCAGGACCGCCTTTGGCAAATGGAGCTTTTGCGAAGGGTTGGAAAAGGAGGTCTTTCCGAGGTTTTTGGAAAAGACCTGATAAAGACGGACAAGTTTTTTTTGGCCTTGGGAATCGACGAAGCTTCCCGGAGAACCGTTTCCCATATAAAGCAGGACAGTAAAGGCATTGCGTTGTGCCAAGCCTACTTGGATGGGGTAAACCGTTTTATTGAAAAAGGTCCTACGCCCATTGAATTCCACTTGACCGGTTTGGACAAAACGCCGTTTACCCTAAGGGATGTATACAACACCGTTGGCTATATGGCCTTTAGTTTTGCCGCGGCTTACAAGACCGATCCGTTGTTGACCAATATCAAGGACAAATTAGGGCCGGAATATCTAAGGGATTTGGGAATTAGCATAGACGATAAGCACCTCAGAATAAAAAACTACCCGGGAAAAGTTCCGGACTCGCTCTTAAATCCAATTCCTGCTATGGTATCCCAAGCCCTCGGGGAAATAGACCTGCCCTTGTTTTACGGGAGCAATAGCTGGGTACTGGCCCCGGAAAAGACCAAAAACGGAAAGGTTATCTTGGCCAACGATCCCCATATCGGGTTCTCCCAGCCAGCTGTTTGGTACGAAGCGCATGTGGTGACCCCTACCTATGAAAAGTATGGCTATCATATGGCAGGAATCCCTTTCCCTATTTTGGCCCATGACCGTAAGCTCGCTTTTGGGATGACCATGTTCCAAAACGACGATGCCGATTTTTACTATGAGGTTGAAGACAGTCTTGATGGTTCGCGCTATCTGAAAAACGGGAAATGGACCCCTTACGAAATGCTCCGCAAAACGATAAAGGTCAAGGATTCCCAAGATGTGGAGTTCGTCCTTAAAAAGACGCACAGAGGGGCCGTATTAAATGGCATTATGAATCAAGTATCTGGACAAAGGCCCGTAAGCATGTCCTGGATTTACACTCAATTGGAAAACAATTTGATGGACGCCCTTTATGGAATGAACCATGCCACCGATATAGACGAGTTTCAAAGCGCCCTCCGCCACATCCATGCCCCTGGGCTCAACCTAATGTATGGGGATAGGGAGGGTAACGTAGCCTGGTGGGCGACCGCCCGTATTTTTCAGGTACCGGATAGCATCAATACAAAAATGATTTACGAACCGGGTCGGGGCTTACCTCTCGAAAAGGAGTTTTTGGACTTCTCACAAAATCCACAGGCCATAAATCCCCCGTGGAACTATGTGTATTCCGCCAACAACCAACCGGACTCCATTGCGGGAATGCTGTACCCGGGATATTATCTCCCCGATAATAGAGCCCAACGCATTGTTCAATTATTGGAGCCTAAAAACGACTGGGATCTAGAGGCTACCGCGGAGATGACTTTGGACGTAACCTCCCCTGCCAACAAAAAGGTACTCTTGGACTTGACCAAAGCCTTGGACGTTAAATCGCTGCAAAAAGACCAAATCGATGCCCTTGAGGAATTGAGTATTTGGTTGGGGGACTATCCCTTGGGGAGCAAGGCCGCAACCCTGTATACCCGATGGATCTATTATTTCCTTGAGGGCACCTTTGCCGATGAACTGGGTGATACCCTTTTTGAACAATTTCTCAATACCAATCTTCACAAAAGGCTCATTGCCCCTTTGGCGGCCGAAAG
>JBCBSN010000262.1:0-6098 GCA_039819225.1 Bacteroidota bacterium
TTCTTTGCAATAATGACCCTTTCTTTTTTTTTGGGAAATGCCCAGCGAAGAATAACGAATAGATCCTTAAGGACCAATACCGATTCCACTTTTTTTAAGTTAAGGGAGGAATTGGAGAGTGCCCAGCAAAAGATGGTCCCCATACATATTGCTCTTGGACATTTAAATCTGGGAGAGTTCTATAGCACTTCTGGGGTCTATTCGGAAGCGGTAGACCAGTTTAACTATGCCTTGGAAATTTTGGACTCCAAGAAAAGGGATACCCTTTCCGTAATCCTTTCCAACAATATGGGAAAAGTATACTTAGCCTCCAATAGCTATACTTTGGCGCAACAGTACTTTGAAGAAGGCCTGGAAACCTCGGACAGGCTCGGATACGAAAAGGGGAGAGCACTTTCCAAGGGCCTACTGGGATCTAGCTATGAAAAACAAGGGGAATATCTGTTGGCCTTGGGCCATCAAAAGGAAAGCCTTTCCCTTTTTGAAAAATTGGGAGACAAAGCAGGAATGTCCAAGACCCATGAGAATATAGGCAGTGTTTATGAAGACTTGGGCCAGTATAACCTGGCTTACGAATACTTTTTAAAAGCATACAACTATTTGGAGGGGAAGGGAACAGACGAAGAAGCCAACGTACTTAATAATTTGGGGGATATACACCGTAAAAAAGGGAGCTACGGGGAAGCACTTACCTTCACCAAAAAGGCCCTCTCGGTGGCGGAAGGGGTACAGGACAACCATCAATTGGAAAGTGCCCATAAAGATCTTTCCAAGGCCTATGCCCTTATGGGGGATTACCAACGGGCACACCAACACCTTACTCAGGCGCAGGAATTTGAAAACGCTTTGCTCCTCGCAAGGAATACAAGTCAACTCAACTTGTTGCAGACCATATATGAGAGCAACAAAAAGGAAGCACAGATTAACCTTTTAAAAGAACAAAACAAGGTAAGCAAGGCTAATCAAAATGTATTATGGGTGGCCATTTTCGCTTTGGCCGCCATTTTGATAGTGCTGTATGTTTATTTGGGTCGAAAACGAAAGGGCAAATTAAAGCTGCAGGAATACCGACAACGTACCCTAAAGGCCGAGTTGGACAAAAAGGCGGTAGAGGAGAAGAACCTGCAACAGGAAATAAAGCTTAAAACCTCCGCCCTTTCAAGATATAGCCTGCACCTGGCCCAGAAGAATAAAATCTTGTTCGACCTCTCGGGGACGTTGAAGAATATGGCCTCCCGAAAGCATATGGACCTTTCCGAAAAAGTACGGGATCTTGCCAAGGAAATCGATTTTAACCTGCAGCAGGAACATGAATGGGACGAGTTTATGAGCTTTTTCAAGGAAATACATCCGGATTTTATCAAAAAGCTTTCAGAGCTTTCCGATAATAGCCTGTCCCCGGCTGAAATGAGATTGGGCATGTTGCTGAGACTCAATATGACCTCAAAGGAAATTGCTTCCGTACTTCGGGTTACCCCGGACAGTGTACGTGTGGCCCGTTACCGCCTTCGTAAAAAATTGCCCATTGATCAGAAGGAGGAATTGGTGAATTTTATGGTAGAGCTTTAGGTTCATCCGCTATGGGCTATAGGCATATCACTTTGCGCCTTGTGTTTTTGTGAAAAGTGAACAGTTAGTACGGATTAGTGAACAGTGGGCTGTAAGCAGTAGCGGTAGGCAGTTTTTGGTTTCATATTTCAAACTTCGTATCTCGTATTTGAGATTTTGTATTTTCCAATTTTTGGGTTTTATGTTATGGTTTTAGGATTCAAGGAATTTGCGTTTTACTGCCTACTGTTTACCGAATACTTTTTCGAAATGTGGTATTTCTTATTTCGCGCTTTATATTCATAACTCATAACTCGTAACTCCCATTATCCCGATCCTTGTTAAAGAAATGTAAACTAAAGGTAATTGTTGCCTTCTTGTTTCCTCCAAAAAGGGGTTTTGTTTCCTTTTTGTTGCTCTATATTATATGTGGTAACCACTTGATAACAATACATTTGGAGAGTAATCAAATCACTATATGTTATGAGACCGATGAGTTTGAATAAAGTGCTTTTTGTAACGTTTTTTGCGCTGTTTGGGTGCGCATTTGTACAGGCACAATCCGGAAATATTCAAGGAACTATTTCAGATGAGAATGGGATTTACGTTTCTGGAGCCAATGTGTTTATTGAAAGCTTGGGAAAAGGAACCATATCCGATTTTGATGGGCGATTTACCTTGGTAGGTGTCCCCGAGGGAACCCATAACGTCAAAATCACCTATATCGGCTATGCCAATGTGGATAGGGAAGTTACCGTTATGGATAGGGAAACGGCAAGTTTGGTCGTGGAACTTGAACCTACCAACTATCAATTGGATGAGGTGGAAGTGGCCGCACAGGGACTTAGTGGACAAGCCAAGGCCTTGAATACCCAGCGTACCAACCTTAACATTACTAATGTGGTTTCCACGGATCAGATCGGGAAATTCCCCGATGCCAATATCGGGGATGCCGTGAAACGTATTCCAGGGATTACCATGCAAGTAGATCAAGGCGAGGCACGGGACGTTATTGTTAGGGGGCTTTCCCCCCAATTAAATTCCGTTACTTTGAACGGCAGCCGTATCCCTTCCGCCGAGGGGGATAACCGGAATATCCAGATGGATTTGATTCCTTCGGATATGATCCAGACCATTGAAGTAAACAAAGCGGTAACCCCGGACATGGACGGGGATGCCCTTGGTGGTTCCATCAACCTAGTAACGAGGGCTGCCCCACAGGGATTTCGACTTTCCACCACTTTGGGTTCCGGGCTCAATTTTATTACGGATACCCGAAACCTGAACGGATCCTTGCTCTACGGGGATCGTACGGAAAATGGGAAGTTCGGCTGGATGGTGGCTGCCGTAATCCAGGACAATGATTTTGGATCGGACAATGTTGAGGCGGAATGGGATAACGAATTTGCCTTTAGAAATGCTGCTGATGAGGAAGAAGAAATCGATGTGAACCCCTATACCAATGTCTTTGAGCAACGTACATACCTTGTACAACGGGTAAGACGCAGTTTTTCCGTTAATCTGGATTACCAGTTTGATGCGAACAACTCCGTGTATCTAAAAACCATGTACAACTGGAGGGACGACCGGGAAAACCGGTATGTGGTGGCCTCGGAATTATTGGATTGGGATGAGATTCCGGAGGGGGATTTCACCCTTGTCAACAACACGCCCACAAGATTCCCCGCCGAAGTAGCACGGGAGACCAAAGCCGGGATAGATGACGACAGAAATCAAAATACTAGGTTGGAGGATCAACGGATGCAGAACTATACCTTGGGTGGTGATCACTTATGGGGCAATGCCAAGATCGATTGGTTGGCCTCCTACGCCAAAGCCTCAGAGGAGCGTTTGGACGAACGTTATGCACAGTATACATCAGAATATATTGTGAACAACGATAATAGCGATCCGGAATTCCCCATTATGACCGCGGAAGATGCTGCTAACACCAATGACCGATCCATTTTTGAGTTTGATGAGATAACCAATGAAACCCAATATACCGATGAGGACGACATTAATCTTTTTCTTAACGTAGAACTGCCCGCGGATATTTTTGGCAAAGGAGATGGAACCCTAAAGTTCGGTGCCAGGGGTAGGTTTAAAGGTAAGACGCGGGACAATAATTTCTTCTCGTACGATGATTTGGAAGACACTTTTGAATTCATGTCGGACATTCCCGTAGTGAACAAAACCGATCCTGATTTTCTGGTGGGCGAACAGTATGCCGCTGGTCTTTATCCCGATCCTGTATGGCTGGGCGGGCTGGATTTGAACGAGGATAATGGCGAATCCGTTGTGGAAGAGTTCTTACCCGGTAATTTTGATATTCGCGAGGACGTTCTCGCCGGCTATGTGATGCTGAATCAAAAGCTAACGGATAAATTGAACGTCCTCGCCGGAGTGCGGATAGAGAATACCCAACTGGAGTCCGATGGTTTTCGGGTAACTTTCACCGAGGACGACAACGTGATTTCAGAGGAAGTAAGTGCGGACAACTCTTATACCAATGTTTTGCCCAGTGTCCATTTTAAATATGACCTTACGGACAGAACCATTTTTCGTTTGGCTTGGACCAATACCTTGGCCAGGCCTAATTATGAGGATTTGATCCCTAGGGCCGAAATCGTAAATGCGGATGATGAAATTGTGTTGGGCAACGCCGACTTGGATCCTACTACTTCCATGAACTTTGATTTGATGGCGGAGCACTATATGGAGAGCATCGGTATTGTCTCGGGAGGATTGTTCTATAAGGACATCGACGATTTCATTTACACCTTTATTTCCGAGGCTCCGGATGATTCCTTTGGCCCTGGAACGGCAGGTTTTGATGTTTTTCAACCGCTAAACGGAGACCGGGCCTCAATTTTTGGGGTGGAATTCTCGTTTCAACGTCAGTTGGACTTCTTGCCCGGATTTGCCAGGAACTTCAATATCTTTTTGAATTACACACACCTCACCTCAAGTGCGGACGGAATTCGAAATGAGGATGGGGACGAGCGTGCCGATATGGATTTGCCCAATACGGCGCCCAACATGTTCAATGCCTCCTTGGGATATGCCGGGAAACGTTTTAGTGCTCGATTGTCCGCTAATTTCTCCGATTCTTATGTGGACGAACTGGGGGGAAATGATTTTGAGGATCGTTATTACGATCAGCAATTCTTTTTGGATCTTAATACCAGTTATGCCTTTAATAACAGGTTTCGTATTTATGCGGATCTGAACAATATTACCGATCAGCCCTTGCGATTTTTCCAAGGGGTGAGTGAACGTACCCAGCAAGTGGAACATTATGGACCGCGATTCACCTTTGGCCTTAAGTATGATTTGTTCAGAAAATAATGTTCAAAATTGGCCCTGTTCATGGAAACCTATGGATAGGGCCTTTCCCTAAACTGTTTTTAATGAGATTCTTTATTGCGATTTTAACTGCTGCTTTGCTATTGCTTTCCTGCCACCGAAGCAAACTTCCTCCTATTGCTCCGGATGTCATTACGGAAAAGGCGATAAACGATACCGACGATCCGGCTATTTGGATCAATCCTGAGGATGCCTCAAAGAGCATCGTGTTCGGAACCGATAAGGAAACCAACGGGGCCATCTATGCCTACGACCTTGATGGGAAAATCCTTGAGGAAAGGACCATCAGGAATATTCAAAGGCCCAACAATGTGGATGTGGAGTACGGCTTCCGTTTGAACGATTCTACCCTAGTGGATATCTTGGCCTTTACGGAAAGAGAAAAGCAGCAGATCCGTGTATTTTCCGTGCCGGACATGAAACCCTTGGACGGAGGAGGATTTCACGTTTTTGTCGATGAGCAGGATCCGGAAAGAAAACTTCCCATGGGCATTGCACTGTATAAGTCGCCAAAAACCCAAGAGGTCTACGCCATTGTGGGAAGAAAGACCGGGCCCAAGAAGAACTACCTTCACCAGTACAAACTAGTATCAAAAGGATCCGGAATACAGGCCCAGTTTGTAAGGGAGTTTGGAAAATTCAGTGGAAAAAAGGAGATAGAGGCCATAGCCGTGGACGATGAAAAAGGCCTTGTCTACTATTCGGACGAGGGGGTCTGTATCCGTAAGTATCACGCAGAGCCCGACAGTGGCAATGCAGAACTGGACTGTTTTGGAGGTGAATATTTTTTGGAGGATATCGAGGGAATTGCCATTGCCATGTATCCCGGTGGAGAAGGCTATCTTATTGTGTCCAACCAACAATTGGGGGAGTTCAATATTTTTTCCCGAAAGGACAATGCCTTCGTAAAAGCGATAAACCTTACTACCACGGCGACCGATGGCTGCGAGGTGGTCACGGTTCCCTTGAACACTACTTTTCCCAACGGTCTTTTTGCCGCCATGAACGAAGAAAAGGACTTTTATTTTTATGATTTGGGGAAACTATTTCCCAAGCAATAGGAATAAGATACTGGGCACTACTGGACCTAATAGTTTAAATAAATCGTAAAAATAAAAGTCCTTTTCTTCGTTCATGGCGGCAAAAAGACCGTTGGGAAAAGTAGTGTTCAAGGGAACCGT
>JBCBSN010000263.1:0-6091 GCA_039819225.1 Bacteroidota bacterium
CCAAGTTTTGAATGTCTGCGGTTGGATATTATCTTCGATAAAGACCAAACAATTGTTCCATACGGAATTTGCAGTAACACTCATTGTATTTGTATCCTATTTATTGGTTAGGGTTTTCGGAATTTAATCCAAAAACGGTTGGGGAACCTAGCTTGCCAAGTGGGGCAAATATGTGAACAATAATCCTAAAAAAAAAATCAATCCTTGTTGAATTTGACCTTTTTTTTTCGCATGTTATCATGCAGAAATGTCAAGCTTTTAAATATATACTTTTTAGGTGAAAAAATATGGGTTTTCATGAAATTTCTTTTCGTGTCCGCTACGGGGAAACAGACCAAATGGGAGTGGTATATCACGGAAACTATCCGCAATACCTAGAGTTGGGCAGGGTACAGTGGTTGCGTTCCCTAGGGATTTCGTACAAGGCTCTGGAAGAAGGTGGAATTATCTTGCCAGTGGTTTCCCTTCAGATAAGTTATATGAAATCCATCTTTTATGACGACCTGATTACGGTGCGCACCATGCTTCGAAAAGCACCTTTGGTGAAGATAGAATTAGACTATGAAATCTACAGGGAATCCCATGAAATTTTGGCCAAGGCGACCACCGTTCTGGCCTTTATGGAAAAGCGCACAAAAAAACCGATAAAATGCCCGGAATTTATCCTAGAGAAAATCAATATACCCTAATCTGCCCGTTTTATTTTTAGCCCCTTTAAATTACTCAAGAAACGGAGTATCGCTTCCAAATCTTTTTTTGGAATATTCAGAGTGATGCTACAGTCCATTTCCAAGTCTTTGGACACTACGGTTAATCTTTGTTGCTTTATAACCCGCATTACTTTATCCAAAATTGTGTAATCAAAGCGAAGGAGAAGCTGTACCGTTACCTCCCGTTCCACAATGGTAGCAGCCTCCAAGGCTAGTCTAGCTGCAGACCGGTAGGCGTTGATAAGGCCGCCAACTCCCAGTTTTGTGCCGCCAAAAACCCGTACGACGCATACCAGGACGTTGGTAAGTTGGAATGACTGTATTTGTCCATAAATAGGTGCTCCTGCCGAATTTTTGGGTTCCCCATCGTCATTAAAACGAAACTGCTTCCGTTCTATACCGGTCTGCCATGCATAACACACATGGTTGGCTTTGGGAAACTGCCTCCTAAGCAACTTTACAGTGGGGAGTACGTGTCCCTCTTCGGCCAAGGGATATGAAAAGCCGTAAAATTTACTTTTTTTATCTACAAAGATCACTTCTTGCGATGGTCCGGACAAAGTTCTATACAAGGTAGGGACATTCATCAATACTTTGCTACCAAAAGAATACTTACCACGGCCAAGGCAATACCGCCCCAATTCCTTGGGCTGATCTTTTCTTTAAAAAGCAGGATTCCCAAAAGTGTAGAGAACATTACTATGGCCACATTGTTAATGGTAAAAATCGCGGCACTGTTCCATGTGTCGTTCTGTAAGGCACGCATCAGAAAAAAAATAGAAAAGTAATTGGGAACGCCCAAGGCAATACCTCCCATTACATTTAACCAATTTATTTTTAAATCGCCCTTTATGGATTTGACCAGGATAAAGCCCGTTCCGGTCAATGCCGCGGCCCCAAAGACAACGGCCGAAAAAAGGGGGAACTCCGCTTCGTTAAAGAAAACTTCTTGCATATACTTTATAGTAGTATCTATAATTCCGGATCCCAGAAAGACCAAAATCGGCAAAAAAAGTGCCGTTTTCTGAACCCTGATCTTACTTTCTTTGATAGAGGCAAAATACACGGCGACCAATGCCAATACAATTCCCAAGATGTTCAAAGGCTCCAATTTCTCATCATATAAAACTACCCCGAAGAGCACTGGAATGACCAATGACATTTTGGTAGCCACCGATGCCACGGATACCCCGACCCTTTGTGCCGTGGCCGCCATTAAGTTAAAGACAATGATAAAAAATACCCCAAGGGCAAATGTGCCCCAAAACCAATTCCTTTGCGGGAGCTCTATAAAGGATACATCACCCTTATAAAAGAGGAATCCACAAAAACAGGCTATAAAATAATTGGTAATTATGGCGTAGAACGTCTGTATCTTATACGTGCTATATAATTTGAATATGACAAAGATGCAACTGGAACAAAGTATGCTTAGGGCCAAGTCAAACATGCCACAGCTTCTCTTTTAATTGAACTACATCTTCCAGGCCCACTTGAAGGTTCCAGGTCCGTATACCCAACTTCTCCGCTCCATCCGTGTTTTCTTTGGTATCGTCTATAAAAAAAGTTTCGGAAGCGGTCAAATGGTTCTCCTTTAGCACAAACTCAAATACTTCCGTATTCGGTTTTCGCAAGCCAATTTCATGGGAAAGGTAAAACCGTTCAAAAGCCCCCTTAAAACGATTGTAGTCCGTAACGCCCATGATACGTTGAACATGAGGGATATGAAGGGCATTGGTATTGCTCAATAGGAACAACCTGTATTCCCCATCCCGGACCAACGACTCCAAAAACTCTAAACGCTTCTTAGGAAAATCCAACAACATCCCATTCCAGATATCAACAATCTTCTGTTCCCCGATTTCGGGAAATATCCTCTTTAGGGCAGAGATAAAAGCTTCAATTGAAATTCGGCCTACTTCAAAATCGTTGTTTATTTGTTTCATTTCGGAGCCAAGCCTATCCAGGGCACCGTACTTTTCGGCCTCCCGAAAAACAATTTGTTTATCAAGATTTATAAAAACATCACCAAAATCAAAAATAATATTCTTAATCATGCTCAATAATCTTTAAAATGTCCCGGCCTAATTTCTTTTTTTCGACGATCCTGCCATCAACATTAGGTGCCTTAAGACCTTTCCCAAATTCCGAGATTCCTGTAAATACGCGTGCTTCGTCCCAAAAATTGGCTTTGATAAAGGTATCCAAGGTTTGTGAACCACCTTCGATAAAAATGCTTGTTATTTTCCGATCATAGGCAACTTGGGCTATTTGTTTCTCCAGATTGGCTTTAAAATCGACGTACACATAATCCAAGTGGTCCAAATATCTTTTTGTATCCCGTACTTCGGTAAGGATTACTGTGGGAATACTACCATCAAGGACATGAAATTCCCCTTGGATCCTGAGCTCCCTATCCAAGATCAAACGCAATGGAGGGGTGCCTTCCCAGGACCTAAGGTCCAATCTTGGGTTATCTTCGAAAACAGTATTTGTCCCTACCAAAATCGCCTGTTCTTCGCTTCGCCATTTATGGACCAATTGCCTGGAAGTTTTATCCGTAATCCAATATGGTCCTGCACCAACGGAACGTTTCAAGGCCTCGGGTGCCATAAATCCATCCAAGGTCTCTGCCCATTTTAGAATGATATAAGGACGTTTCTTTTCGTAAAAGGTCAAGAACCGTTTATGGTGTTTTCTACATTCCTTTTCCAAGACCCCGGTATGCACCTCACAACCCGCGTCCTTGAGTTTTTGAATGCCCCTTCCCGCCACTTTGGTATAGGGATCCTGGATACCGATAACCACTTTTGGGATTCGGCGTCGAATAATTAGATCGGCACAGGGCGGGGTCTTCCCAAAATGCGAACACGGCTCAAGAGTGACGTAGAGAGTGGCTTCTTTTAAAAGGTTTTTGTCCCGGACGGAGGAAATGGCATTTACTTCCGCATGGGGGCCTTCGGGGGGACTGGTAAAACCTTCCCCGATAATCTTCCCGTCACAAACGATGACACAGCCCACCATAGGGTTGGGGGCCGTGGTACCCAAACCATTTTTCCCCAATTGGATGGCCCTTTGCATGTAGATCACATCGTTCGCCATTAGTAATCGATTAAAATGTCTTCGGAATGGTCCAGTGCATAGCTGGAAGAAAAGCCAAGGACCGTGTACCCGATTTCTCCCTTAAAACGGACATTTATCTTTTTGTTGAGCATTTGATTTAAGACGGATCCCAAAATACCGCTGTTGTTGCCCTCCAAAAGTTTGGCAGTATTAAAACGTACGGAAAGGGGAATCGTAAATTCTTCTTTTCTTGGAACCTCAAAGGTTTCCGAAGATACCTGCGCCATCACCTGTTCGTCTACCAGAACATCAATATTATCCGTATGAAGGGTACCCCCCAAATGATTGTGGTTCAGAAAAACCGCATCGGCCTGAAGAACCACTTTGCCCAAATCCGCCTGAAGAATGTCTACACGGTCAATGCGTACAAACTCCGGTTTTTCCGTAAAAGAGCAACTGTTCAGGAAAAATAGGCAGAGAAGAATAAAAAATAATTTTTGCATCACAAATGGGACAAGATCAGTATCTTTCTTGCACAAAAATAGGATATTAAGAATTAGGTTGAGGCAAGGATTTATGGGTTATGGGCAACTTACTTTACCTAGGTTCATATCACTTGCAGAAAACCCCTTCTTCAATGCTACTCCGGGAAATAAAACACATTTATCATCTAGAACTGGACACCCTTTATGGGAAAGAAGAAGTAAGCCATTTCTTTTATTTGGCATTGGAGCATTATCTGGGGTTTCAACGGTTTATACTTTCGGTACAACCTAATATAGCACTCTCCAAACAGGAGGAACAACCCCTTTTTGCGACCTTGGCCGCCCTAAAGCTTGAAAAACCAATACAGTATATCCTGGGCACAGCGCATTTTATGGATTTGGAGTTGAAAGTAAATTCCCATGTGCTGATTCCACGCCCGGAAACGGAAGATTTGGTACGATGGATCATTCAGGAAATAGGAAGTATAAAGTACGACACGCTAACTTCAGACGATAAAACGAATAATTCAGAATTCAGAATTCAGAATTCAGAATTCAACATTTTGGATATTGGCACGGGGAGCGGCTGTATCGCCATTGCCTTGGCGAAGGCCTTGCCAGGAGCGACCATATCCGCCATGGATGTTTCAATGAAGGCTCTGGAAGTGGCCAAATACAATTCGGAAAAGCATGGGGCGAAGATACAATTTAGGGGAGCGGATATCCTACAAAATCCCGAAATGGGGAAATTTGATATCATAGTCTCCAATCCGCCTTACGTTCGGGAATCCGAAAAGATAGCAATGAAGCCCAATGTAAAGGATTACGAGCCTGGGGAAGCGTTGTTTGTCCCCGACCAAGATTCTTTACGTTTCCATAGGGCCATAGCCGAGTTTGCGGTCAAAAATTTATATTTGGGGGGTATGCTGTTCTTAGAGATAAACCAATATTTGGCTTTGGAGACTCAAAAACTGTTACAGGATATAGAATTTAGGAACATTGAATTGCGAAAGGATTTGTTCGGAAAGGACAGGATGCTCATGGGATTCAACTCGTCTTGAGTTGTTTTGTTTAAGCGAAACATTCAGATTTTGCGTCTAAATGAAGGTTTTTTTGAGCTGCATAGCAGCGCTAAGGAGCGAGAAAAAGGCAGGGCCGAACGACCAAGGAAAAGCCCGATGGACTTTTCCCAGAGAGGAGCCAGCTGGCGCAGTGGCGAGCAAAAGATAATTTTACAGCAAGTAATAACAACTCAAGACGAGTCCATTGTCAAGGAAGCGATGAAACAATTTTATGATAGAACAATTTGGAACGTATTGTAGTATTCTGTGGCAGTAGTGAAGGTGGGGATCCCCTGATAATACAAGCCGCCACCGAATTAGGAAAGACCCTGGCCAATAAAGAAATAGATCTGGTCTATGGAGCAGCTAGAATAGGAATTATGGGAAAAGTAGCCCAAGCGGCACTTGACTCAGGGGGGAAAGTAATAGGTGTAATCCCGGATTTCTTGATGCGTCGAGAGATATACCATCAAGGATTGACCCGGTTAATCATTACCAAGACCATGCACGAGCGAAAATTAAAAATGCATGAGTTATCCGAAGGGGTTATTATGCTTCCAGGCGGATATGGTACTTTAGAGGAATTCTTTGAAATGATTACCTGGGCACAACTGGGCCTTCATCAAAAACCGGTGGGGATTTTAAATACCAATGGATTTTATGATGAATTGCTGAAGATGTTGGATAAAATGGTTTCTCAAGGATTTTTGAAAAAGGAAAATCGGGATATGCTTTTGGTAGCTTCCGATGTAGACAATCTACTATTACAAAT
>JBCBSN010000264.1:0-6061 GCA_039819225.1 Bacteroidota bacterium
TTTTATATGGTTTTTCTTAGGTGGTAATCCCCTGTGATTGGTATTTTGCAATAAACTATTAGGAGTCTTGGAATACAACTATGCCATATTAGACCCGGATGCCACCTAAGAAAAACCATATAAAAAAAAGAGGTTTACCTTATAAATACTTGAAAATGAATAGATTGAAGGAAAATACCCCGATACTCCTAAAAAATACTTACAGCTATTCAGGGATAGCACTCTCATAAGCCCCCCTATCCGGATTTGGTAGACGGTCTATTCCCCGAATATCCAAGGGAACCGTTTGGGCAATTTCCGGATTGCCATTGTCCCTGGCTGCGGAGTCCGGGCCAAGGCTAAAATCGTTACGAGGGGGATTTCCGAAATCTGCATTTTGGTTCAGGAGAATACGATTGTATAGATCGGGGTTTTCAAAATTATACAAGGGATTTTCGGAGAATACCCCGTTTGTATCTTGAAACTGGATCAAACAATGATCAAAAAAGGTGTTAAAAAGATGGGTGCCATTATCCACAAGGGAAAGCTCAATTGCAGCGTTTCCATCAATAATACAGTTATCAAATGTTGCCCGAACCAGGTCCGAGGCATTATCCTGGACAAAATTATCAATTTGTAGCGCCGTCCCCTGCCTAAATCCATTGGTCCAGTAATTGGCAATAGTAGCATGGGCAAAGGTGTAGTCCCCTCCGGCATTACAAAAAAGGGAAGCACCTCCCGCAGACCCCAAAACCGTGTTTTCAGCAACTATACGTGCCGAACGCGCCCATAGATTATGACTTACACTATTGTGGATTTGGGAATTTTTAAAGGTTAGGGTAGGGGCGTCCAGGACTCCATTCCCCTCTACCAACAGCCCCACCGTTGCATTTTTTATGGTAAGGTATTCCATGATGTTATCCCTACTTCCCGAGGCGAGCCACACCGTACCCCATTGTCCGGGAATATCCGAAAACTCGGGCTCCAACCGATCTCCTTCAAAAATCACTTCGTTTTCCATAATCTTCGGGTCATTGCTCAGCGTTCCATTGACCTGAATAGAGCCGCCATCGGAGACAAAAATTCCCGAGTCCCGGTGGAAATATACCCGTGTCCCCGCATCCATTATGAGCGTACCCTCTTCGGGAACCGCGGCATAGCCATAAATCACGTACGGCTTTTCCGCAGTAAACCTTAGTTGCTCCTCGGTCAAGAAAAAACCTTCTACCCTTATCGCCGCTGCATTTTCATCTGCTCCTACCGTTATCGTTTCCGAAGTTCCATCCGCCAGCAAGGACGGAAATAAAAAAATAGCGTCCTGGACCAAGGTAACTAGCTGTACTTCTTGTAGAAAGCCTCCTGAATCAAATTCGATCACATCGGTATACAGGAAAACACTTTCCTCCTGATTTTCTATGGTGTGTGTGGTCTCCACAAAGATGTATAGGCTGTCACGGGCCAGAATAGGGATATCCAAAAACTCTTTTCCTGCCGCCCCGTCCACATTTAAGCGATAATCGCTTTGCTGCCCTTGTCCAAGACGTATGGAGGGTATCAGCATATCTTCCTTAGTACGGTTGTAGACTTTTAAGGAGTAAGTACTACTGCCGATGTTGGAAAAAATGGTATCCAAATAGACCGTATCCCTTGAAAATTCCAAGTTCCCGGTACTGGGTGCATACTCAAAGTCCTTTCTACAGGAAAACCCAATGGAAATAAAAAGCCCTAAAACAATACCCCTTAAAAAGGCCTGTCTAATCCTGGAAAATTCAAAATGTGGTCCGCTGTACACCTCAAATATTATATAGTGCATGATTTCAGAAGTAGTCCTTTAAAGCAAGATTTTTATGGCCATGATCGCGGCCGTGCCAATTTATACCCTATCGGTGGGCATAAAAATCCGCATAATCTCTTCCGTAATTCGCATGGGTTTATTGGTACGGGCATTTAAAAGGCACCATTGGGTACTGGAACGGAGCAAAGGGGTGTTTGTCCCGTCCTGGAACATCTCCACCACACGGGTGGAAATGGCCCCTTTATTTTTTGCGATATGGGTGCGTACATGTATTACATCGCCCAATTTTGCCGGACTTAAATAGTTTATATTGTGGCTCATAACCACCCATATCATACTTCCTTTGATTTCTTCGGGAGCCATTTTTTCCCAATGTTCCTTGGAAATATCCTGTATCCATTGCACATAACGCACATTGTTTACATGATTTAAATTGTCCAAATCATTTGGCTCCACGGTAACCGTATTCTCAAAAAAGCCCATATGCTATTTTTTCAGAATCCTAACTTCAAATAGCTTGTCCCAATTTTTCCCCGTAACAAAAAAGGTGTTTGTTTTTGGGTTATAGGCCACCCCGTTCAGCACGTCCAGGGCCTCATGTTGGGTGACCCTCTTTTTTAGCCCCCCAAAATTGACAACACCTTGGATAGCCCCGCTGATAGCATCAATAATCATCATACTTTCCTTTTGGTATACGTTAGCGTATATCTTGCCATCCACATATTCCAGCTCATTGGCTTTGTTGAAAATAGAGGTATTGGTAACGGTCTCAATATACCCCTGTTCCGTTAGGGTCTCCGGATTAAGGAGCCAAATTTTTTCCGTGCCATCACTTTTAAAGAGCTTTTTGCCATCATTGGTCAGTCCCCAACCCTCCTTACTTTTTCCATATTGAAAGTTGTTCAGTTTTTTGAAAGAGTTCAGGTCGTAAATAAAGCCCATTCGTCCCCTCCAGGTTAGTTGATAGATTTTATTGTTAAGGATGGTAATACCTTCGCCAAAAAAGGAGTTGTCCAGATCCACCTGTTCAAGAACCTCTCCGGTTTTAAAATCCACCTTCCGCAGCCAAGAGGTTCCCTTTCTCCCTGTACTTTCGTATAGGGTGTCCGCATGGAACTCCAAGCCCTGGGTATAAGCCTTTATGTCATGTGGGTATTCATTGATTACCTCATACGTATAGATTTGGGGAGGCGATGCCGCCAACACCTTTATTTTTTTTGTAATCTCCACCGTATCCTCTTCAAAATGTACCGTTGCCTTTAAGGTTTTTGCACCTAAAGAAGGTATATCCAAAGTAATCCTATCATCTTCCACTTCCATTAGTTCTTCATCAATGGAATAAACGACCTTATGCAGAATCTTATTTTTCTTATTATTCACGGAAATACCGATGGATTCATTCTGCCTAAATGTGCTTTGGTTCCCTTCCAGTTCTATGGCAAACAGCGATGAGGGATCCGCATCCCCACCACAGGCCAAGAAAAAAAGTAAAAACCCCTGAAAAAATAAGAATCTGATAGCATTCATGTTTAACCGTACTTTAATAGTGCAAAAAATTGGTATGGAAGTTCCTTGCTGTTCTTTCTATTGCCATTTTAAGACAAAAGTAATATCAAACCCAATACACAGGTCATTTGCTTTACTATTTTAAGCCCACAAAGTTATTACAACATTTTAAAAGGTCGTATATTTGCAGTTAGGCAAGTCCTACACGACCAGCTCCTGTAGAATCCCCCAGGGCGGGAACGCAGCAAGGGTATATGGTTGTAGCGGTGCGATGTAGGTAGCTTGCCTTTTTTTATGCCTTTTTTTGAGCTGAAAAAAGGGGCATCCCTAAATCTTGAACTTTATATAAACAAGCACCCATCCAAGGTTTTCACTCCCGATATTTATTGCTTAATTTGCGGCCATGGAACAAAAAGTTGTCCTTATCACAGGGGGCTCTTCCGGCATTGGCAAGTCTATTGGGACCTATCTAAGCACTAAGGGGCTTAAGGTCTACGGTACTACAAGGGATTTGGAAAAAAATCAGGATTTTAAGGCCTTTGCCCTTCTAGAACTTGACGTCCGATCGGAGGCAAGTATAACCAATGCCATAACCGATCTTATTCAGAGGGAAGGACGTTTGGACGTATTGATAAATAATGCCGGCGTAGGCATTACGGGCCCAATCGAGGAAACCCCGCACGAAGAGATCCTAAAGGCGTTTGATACTAATTTTAATGGCCCCTTGAACCTTATAAAGGCTGTACTGCCCCAAATGCGAAAACAGAAATCCGGATTTATCATTAACATTACCTCCATAGCAGGGTACATGGGGTTGCCTTATAGGGGCATCTATTCTGCGACAAAAGGGGCTTTGGAATTAGTAGTGGAAGCACTTAGAATGGAAACCAGAGCTTCCGGCATACGTATTACGGCATTGGCTCCCGGGGATTTTGCCACTAATATTGCTTCCGGCCGTTACCATGTCCCGGTTAGGGAGAACTCCCCCTATGCAGCTTTCTATGGGGCTGTCCTGGATCAAATGAACAATGATGTGGATAAGGGTGGCGACCCGGAACTAGTGGCCCAAAAAGTTTGGAAAATCCTTCAAAAGAAAAATCCTAAGGTACATTATAAGGTAGGCTCGCCCATACAAAAGTTTTCCGTTGCACTTAAAAGGATTTTACCGGACAAAGTATACGAGAAACTGTTACGTAACCATTATAAATTGTAATTTAGAAACCGTTTTAAAGTAGGGATGGACAACCCTCGAAAATTAATTCGCAACACGTAGAACATTATAAATAAACCATATGAAATTTTTTATAGACACGGCTAATTTGGAGCAAATTCGTGAAGCTCAAGAACTTGGGGTTTTGGATGGGGTTACCACCAACCCTTCACTAATGGCCAAGGAGGGGATTACGGGACGGAACAACATCTTAAAGCACTATGTGGACATCTGCACTATAGTGGAGGGGGATGTTTCTGCCGAGGTTATCGCTACAGAATTTGATGGCATGGTAAAGGAAGGGGAGGAATTGGCGGAACTTCATGAGCAAATTGTTGTAAAGGTACCCATGATCAAAGATGGGGTAAAAGCGTTAAAGTATTTTTCGGATAAAGGGATAAAAACCAATTGCACGCTGGTTTTTTCCCCAGGTCAAGCACTCCTGGCCGCCAAGGCCGGTGCTACTTATGTATCTCCCTTTATCGGTAGGCTGGACGATATAAGTGCGGACGGGCTTAGTCTTATAGGCGAGATTCGCCTTATTTATGACAACTATGCCTTTGAAACACAGATTTTGGCAGCCTCGGTGAGGCACACCATGCACGTTATAGACTGCGCTAAATTAGGTGCCGATGTTATGACCGGCCCTTTATCCTCCATCGAAGGTTTGTTAAAACATCCATTGACCGATATTGGATTGGAAAAATTCCTGGCCGATTACAGGAAAGGAAACTAGGATTAGGTTACACATAGTGTGGCGTAAACGTTTCGGTTTTTTCTGGGCATTGTAGGACATGGCGCAAGCTATAGGAGAGCAAAAGAAAAACTTAGACAAAAAGAATACGGAGTGTTCAGCAGTGCGGTTGATGCGAACATGACTTAAAAAATCAATAAAAAACTATTGGGAACAGTAGGTGCTGGTGGGCCGGTGTTTTCATTTCTGCGGCCGTCAAAGGCCATTGAACTTAAAAGGAGGAGGCATACATATTAGAGAATGCATTAACGATTTTGGTATCCTCGGTGACAATGCATTTGTTCATAGGATAGATAATCAATGATTTAGTGGCTTCCTCAAAATCTTCTGCCCTGTATTGAAAGGTCTTGTCCAGATTTCTTGTCTCCAGCATTACTTTCCACTTGGCCTCATCGGTCTTTAGGTTAATTCCAATAAAACTGTGTTTTGGCATTTTTGTCGAGAGATATTCGGCCCTTCTCGTAATATTGTCAAAATGCCTCTTATCCGTACCGGACCAGAAGTAGAATACCGTTTTTGAGTTTTTAGCAATATCCCTGAGGCTCACCCGGTCACCTTGACTATCCACTACGGTGATATCCGGAATTTCTTTATTGGGTTGTATATTTCGTATGCCTTCGTACAACTCGTCTATTTCGTTAATGTGTTTATTATTTCTGGAAAGCTCATGGAATTCCTCTATGAATTCCCTATTGTTCTCCTCTGTGTCATGAACTTGCAAAAGGTAATCAAAGGCAACGTTTCTAAAAAGATTGTCCCTCAAATCTTTATCCTCTACCAAACTGTCTATGAGCCTAAGTTTATGCTTGTTAAAATG
>JBCBSN010000265.1:0-5979 GCA_039819225.1 Bacteroidota bacterium
GTGTTCTACCAACAATGATCAGAACATTTAGCTTTCTCATCTTTCCGCATATCGTGATTTTAAATACGCTCTATTCACAAGGGTATACCATCCGGGATATTGAAATTGATCCCAACGGGGAATCCCATAAGCAAAGAAATTTAATGCAGTTGGATGACGATGGGTTTTTATGGTATTCTACCCATAATGGCCTGGTAAAGGACTTTGGGAACCATAACGTTGTTTCCTCATTTTTGGATGAAACCACGAACAACCTCCCCAAATATATACATGGTTTTTTTATGGATAGCAAACAAAGGATATGGATATCGGCCACCACGGGGATTTTTGTATCCAGCGAAGGATTGGATACCAGTTTCAATAGAATAGAGTTCAAGTCATTTTTAAAGGGACTGGAGCTACAGGCCAACTCCTTTATGGAGGATTGCAATGGAAACCTATGGATTGCCGCCGGTGCCAATGGGGGCAATATTGTTTTAAAGGTAGATCCCTCCTTTAAGGTCACGGAGTATCCAATTCCGGGAATTGGCCCAAGGTATGATGAAAGCGGATATTTTTTGAGGGGGTTTCTTCATTTTGAAAGAAGGATAGGCTGTGATACATTTTTGATTAGACGGGGACGTCAGCTTTTTGTCATGGATAATATGGGGAAGACCACCTTAAAGGCAGATTTCACCGCCACAATGAACTACAATCATGCTAATTACTATCATCCGGAATGGCAACGTAATGGGGGCGACGGCCTACTGATTACAAATAATGGCGACGTTCTTCCAAAATCCTTGGAAACGAATTATAGGTACAAAGGGGAGGCTTTTAAAACCCATGTGGGAGAAATTTTTCAAACCCATTTCATAGAGGATTTAGATATACAGGTGCTTAACCTGCCCATTCAAGAAATTATCCCTATTACGGAAGAAGACAACCCCACATTAAAGACCCATGCCGATTTTGTCGGTATCGAGGATGCCGGAAAAAGATTATCTCTATTCAAAATGGTTGAAATAAAAGGAAACCTACATTTAAAAAAAGCCTATGAAATCCCGTTCCCCAATGTAATAGACGATGTGGTGATTGATAAGAGAGGAATCATTTATGTTAGCAGCTATGACCGCATCAGCAAAATAAGGTTCAACAAGAATAGTTTTGAAAAGATTTTGGATGGCCATAATAATCAAAAGGTTGATGTAAGGGGATTTTTGGAGCTCCCTAATGAGGAGATTCTTACGGCTACCAATGAAGGAGTCTTTACGCTTACTCCTTCCGATGGCACCTATGGTGAAAGCCCATTTAAAACAGCCAAGGTTTTTGCAAAGAAGGAGCTAGGTTTCATGAAATCCTTTATAAAAGTCAGCGATTCTACGGCATGGTGTGTTGGCGAGAGCAAGGGGCTTATCAAAATAAATTTTCTTAAAAATACAATAGAGGAGATACACATCTTTGACTCACACTTGAGGTTGGCCAGTCTGCACTACTATGATATCCTAATGTCTTCGGACTCTACCTTGTTACTGGCCAGTCATTATGGTCTTCACGAATTCAATACCAGGCAAAATAAATTCCGTGAGCTGCCCATTCCGATTATTGAAGACAATGGGGAACTTTTTGTTTGGGATATTCATAGGACCAAGGACAGGCTACTCATAGGGACGGACGCAAGCGGGCTTCTCATCCAAGATTTGGATTCCAATGTCTTTTTGCACTTTACCAAAGATGCTACCAACAACGGATTGACCCTTCCATCCAACAAGGTCCATACGATTTACGTAGATGAGCAAGAAAATATATGGGTGGGTACGGACAAGGGGGCGACCTGTATAGACAAGGGTTTGAGAACATTAAGGATCATAGATGGAAAGGATGGCCTTACCAACTTAAACGTAGTAGGAATCTTGGAGGATAACAATGGAAATATGTGGTTCAGCACCCACAATGGGCTTTATAGGTATGGGAAAGGTTCTAAAAAAGTCACAGCGTTTTTCGTAGAGGATGGCCTAACCTCAAATGATTTCAATCAGATTTCATATTACAAATCTTCAAGAGGAAAGTTGTTCTTTGGCGGAGTTAGGGGATTGGTCGCCTTTGACACTATTAAAGATACCGGACAATTTCAAGAACTTCGGATACTCCCCACCAAATTTGAATATTATGACAGGGATAAAGAAAAAGATGTTCAACTCGAGATTTTGAACAAGGGTAATTACAGTTTCAGTCTGCCCTATGCCAAGAATTCGTTCTCCATAGTTTATAGCATCAACGACTGCTATAATACGGAGAATAATAAATATGCCTATAAACTGGATGGATTTACCGAGGATTGGGTGAACCTGGGCAGCCAGACCGATTTAAAACTGTTGTCCATACCCCCAGGGGATTATGTGCTAAGAATCAAGGGGTCAAATTCCACTGGTATTGAATCGGCCAATGAACTGATTTATAACATCCATGTGGCACAGGTCTTATACAGACGACCCTGGTTTCAGTCCATTGCCGTACTATCTCTTCTTGCCCTTGTTGCATTGGTACTATACTACCGTTCACAAAGGGAACGGAAAAAACATGAACTGCGCCTTACTATGGTAGAACTTGAGCGAAAGGCGTTAAGAGCACAGATGAACCCCCATTTTATGTTCAACGCCCTAAACAGAATACGAAAGACCGTAAAAGAGGGTAAACTGGCCAAGCTTGACGATTATATCAGCAATTTTGCCTCCCTTATGCGATTGACATTGGATGTAACCCGAAATGAAAACATCCGCCTCTCCGAGGAGATACGCTACATCGAAAATTATGTGGCCCTTGCCAGCACCAAAAGCGGACATGACATAGGTCTGGTCGTCAAATGTGGACCGGATATAGAAATGCAGGACACCTTTATCCCCTCGATGATTTTGCAACCCCTTGTCGAAAATGCCATTGTACATGGTTTCGCTGATGATCAAAAGCGGAAGACCATAGTGCTGGCCATCGAAAGGTCTACGTCTACAAGACAGTTGATGCTGACCATAACCGACGATGGAATCGGAATTTCCGAGGCGAAAAAGAACAACCGGAACGGTCCGGGATATCAATCCTATGCCACCCAAATATTGCAAGAGCGTTTGAAGTTATTGAACCAGGTGCAAAAAAAGCAATTTGGTCATGAGATTACCATAAAGGACATAGGGGATGGAAGAAAGACGGGCACGGAGGTCACTATTAAAATCCCCTACTAGATACTTTTTTGGGCCTACATTGTCCTTACAAGCTTTGACTATCAAAATTGTTATTCGCTATTTCCATTTTTTAATTGGAAAACTTACTATGCCTTTTGCGGGAGCCACAGCCCTTTTGTAAGAACCCCTTTGTTCTCTTTAATTTTTACTGATCTCATTCATGAGACCCCAATTTCAAAAGCCATGGTCGCATTGAAATTGGATGGTCGAACGAACCCCGACTTTTCGTCGGGGTCTTTTGTTCGATACCCCGACCTTTGGGTCGGTACCGTTTAAAGGGTCCAGGGCTTGCCCTGGGGTTCAATGCCATTTACTTTTGGACGTTAAACAACCTAGGTCTTTAAAAAAACTTGATTCCATAACCGGCCACGTAAATACTTCTATGGAAAAGTATGTTTCCGAAGCGCCCGACCTATGATCACGTAAACGAAATCCTATGGTTTGAGGATTATATCCCAAGTTCCGGTAGATCTCTTTCCGTGGGGCAAATACGCCTTTTCGACCCGGGGAAATGGGCATTTACCGTTTCTTTTTTACCGGTTACCGATAAACCTATGAAACCGACCGTTTAGCGGATTCGACCAAAATGGGCCTACTTCCCTTCCTAATTTTATAATGACCTTAAACGAAGTTTCCCCCAACATTGGTCGATTCGGCGAATATTTGATTAAACGGGGAAAGCATGTCACATAGCCTATTAATAAGAACTAAAGGGCAATTTTTAAAGTGCACTTGGGCATTGATCCTATCCGCTTTTGTTTTTCTCTATTGTGGGACAGGGTTTGGACAATGTCTTACCCCTTTCGATTTTAGTTCGGATGCGGATGGCACATTCGAATCTTTGTCTAGTGTGGCCAGTAATGATTTTTACAATAGCAACATGAATTCAGGATCGGGTTGGAGCGATAGTGGTGGTTCTCCGGATTCCTGGGTGTCTCCAATGCCTAACACCGGTTCGGGTATTTGGGCCGGCCTTGCGGATGGGATGCCGCCGTCCCCGGACGGGGGCGTATTTGTTGGGGGCTGGGTACGAGCTTCCTCTTTTGGCGAAGCCTTTACAACGCAAATAACGGGTTTAAGTATCGGGGAAATTTATGTTTTAAAGTTTTATCAGGCCAATGCGGGCATGGATGGTAGAACCCCTGTAAGCACGACCCAAAGAGCACGATGGAACGTAGCTTTCGGTTCCCAAACCTTCTTTAGCACCTCCATGGACTACAAGGGAGAGGGCAACCAAATATGGATAGAGGAGGAAATGACCTTTACCGCCACCGCAACAACGCAAAACCTGACTTTTAGGGTAGACAATGATGGTACCGGATTCAATTATGAGTATATGGCCTTGGACGGGGTGCGCTTGTTCATGGGCAACGACACCGATGGAGACGGCATACACGATTGTCAGGATACGGACGATGATAACGATGGAATTGCAGACAGGGACGAGGGACACTCCTGCCCGAGCATCTCGCTTGGAGAGGTGTACGTAAACACCGGTATTGGCGAAATCGCGACGTATAATCTTGAGACCAACATGGTCAATGTATTGTGTTCCGGGCTTCAGGTGGCCGGGGATATTGGAATAGCACCGGACGATCAAGTGTATACCATAATATGGGGTATATCCGGGTATTCAAATATTAAAAGAGTCGATTTGAACACGTGTACGGAAACCGTAGTTGGGGCAGCGCCGTACAATGGGGGCAAAGCTTTGTCTTTCCTGCCAGATGGTTCGGCCCTGGTCGGTTTTCATGATGATCCTACCATTTACAGAGTTACGTTATCCCCTACATTTAGCGTTGCCCCATGGGCCACTATACCGGGTTATGGCCCGGGAGGGGACTATTCCCTGGTCAATGGACAACTATACTATTTGGCGTATTCAATAGCCAATCCCTCTTCCTTTTCTATGTTGGAAATAGAAGTAAACCCCTTAACTTATGACTATGTAAGCCATTCTCCATCAATCCCTCTTCCTGATCCGGCTTATGGAGCCACTATTACCGGGAGCTGTCAAGTGATATACGGAGCAGATGATACTCTTTTTGTTCTGGATGACGCCACAACAGGGAGTTCGGGAACTACCATTACCACGGCGATTCCTGAAATAGGAGCGATTTTTGGGTTGGCCAGTGTACATGAAGCGGATGGTTGTAACAACGACTGTACGGAAATCGATACCGATAACGATGGTATCGCGGACCACTTGGACACGGATAGTGATGGGGATACCTGTCCGGATGCCTTGGAAGGCGGAGGTTCCTTTACCAAAAACGATTTGGATCCCAACAACAGATTGGTCGGGGCAGTGGATACCACACCTTCCAGCCCAACTTACGGTGTCCCTTTGGTGGCCGGTGCCGGACAAGCCGTTGGATCATCAAGGGATAATACCCAACGCCAAGGATGCCCCACGAGGATTATTACGAATCGAGGTATAACGTTTAGGGTTAAAAAGGATTGATAATAAAAGATTCCAATATTAATCAACATATTATTCCTAGGTTTAAGCAACGAAGTGCGGAACTGGATGGTAATCGTCGTCAATTTTTGAAATAACCGTTACAACTACTTGATTTTTAAATTGATAACTATGATATTTTGAATCTTACGTTTAGGGAAAAAAAGGATTTTTTTAAGCCATATTTTTACCGGACAAATAAATATCAAGGAAGTAAACCTTCCCTGATTTCATCTGTTTAAAATTTTTTAATATGTTGAAAGTGAAGTTATTACAAAATTTAGCACAGATGGAACCGCTCCG
>JBCBSN010000266.1:0-5902 GCA_039819225.1 Bacteroidota bacterium
AAAGACCAAAAAAGCATCGGAAATCGAGGGGTCAAATCTTTGGATCGGGGGAGAAGTATTGGATCGCGATTTGAACGATTACGACGCTTACAAGGAATATCTAGGGAATTTGGCGGCCAAAAAAATAAGATTGCAAAGCGGTTGGGCAAAGACCGAAACGAAAAAAGGGGTGTATGACTTTGCTTGGTTGGATCATATCGTAGATGATGCCCTATCACGTGGCGTGCAGCCTTGGATACAGATCAGTTATGGTAATCCCATTTACCCTGGAGGAGGTGGGGCCAGCCTTGGCCAGGGCCTTATTACTTCGGACAAAGCTTTGGAGGCTTTTGCGGCGTATGCGGAAGTCCTGGTAAACCGCTATAAGGACCGGGTATATGAATGGGAAATTTGGAACGAGGCGGATTTACGCCACAATGCAGCCCTTGGCCATGACGAAAATACCTATGCGAAATTGTTTGTAAAGACCGTAGCGGCCGTAAAACGCGCCCAGCCCGAAGCGAAGATCGTTGCCCTTTCCTTGGCGGGTGTTGGTCGTGTGGAATTTGTGGATGGCTTTTTTCAATACCTTAAGGATAAGGGCAAGGTAGATTGGGTAGACGTTATTACCTATCATGGATATCCAAGGAACCCCGATCATGGCTTTGATAATGTGGCCAAACTGGAGGCAACGGCCACCAAATACAAAAAGGATATTGAATTTTGGCAGGGAGAGACCGGTTGCCCCAGTACTTTTGGGAGCACCGGCGCATTGAGCGGCTATGAATGGACGGAGTTAACACAGGCAAAATGGAACACCCGCAGGGCACTTGCCCATGTGGGAAGGGGACATAGCTTTAGTTTGTTCCTGCTTTCCGAGTTTGTATACAATGACGCGTTGAGAAAGGGACTTAATTCCAAGGGAATCTTAAAGATCGATGAAACGGACAGATCCATAAAATACGCCAAGCCCGCGTATTATGCCTACCAAAACCTGACCTCGGTACTGGATCACCGGATGGAACGCCTCCCAGCATTGCCCATAGAGATTGAATCCGACAGTAGCACGGCGGTCTTTGCCTTTAGGCATAAGCTTACCCGATCCCCAATGGTATTTCTTTGGCAGGATGGCCATATTCCGTCCCATGAAAATGTTCCAATGAAAACAAATGTCCGTATAGAAGGAATCCGCTTTAGAGATCCTTTGCTGGTGGATATGCTTTCCGGTGCCATATACGAACTGTCCAATGGAGCTTATGCGAACAATAATAATACCTCCACATTCCTGGACTTACCGGTCTACGACGCACCGATTATGATTGTGGATCGTACATTGATCGGTGTGCAATAGTAATGACATCCAAGGATACAAGGTCATCCGAAAACCGGTATTGAACCCTTTAAATAGGGTATAGGCTAATTAAAATAACATGAATAATGGATAAGCTCCAAAAGCTGGATTTTTCAGTTCCCCAGCCCGCCTTTGGCGGGTGGAAAAATCCCCCAAAAAGTAATCGAATTGAGAAAATCTTTGCCCGCCTTAGGCGGGTTAGGGAAATAAGATTTTCGAGTAAAAAACGCTTATCCGTTATTCCATCTAACTCATAAAAAGGTTAGCATCTTTTATATTACATTTTGAAAATGTCTTGGAATTCACGTTAAAATAGGAAGTTAGGATAAAAACAAAAGGTGAGCTATATGGATCAAATAGTATTGGCGTTTTTAGCCTTCGCTCCCTTACTGCTTATCGGTATATTGCTGGTGGGGCTTAAATGGCCAGCCAAACGTGTAATGCCCATAGGTCTTTTGTCCACCATAGCTATAGGGTACTGGATATGGAAGGTCCCCACTGCGGTAATTTTGGCGAGTAGTTTTCAGGGACTATGGATAGCTGCGGATATTTCCATTATCATTTTTGGGGCGTTGTCCCTATTGAACATGCTCAAATATTCAGGAGCATTACAAACCATAAAAACCGATTTTCTGTCCCTTAGCGAAGACTATAGGATCCAGACCATCATCGTGGCCTGGCTTTTTGGCTCCTTGTTAGAAGGGGCGGCTGGATTTGGAACCCCGGCAGCCATTGTTGCCCCATTATTGGTTTCCATAGGTTTTCCGGTAGGAGCGGCTTTGTTGGCGGGAATGATGACCATGAGCACCGCGGTGACTTTTGGGGCCATTGGAACCCCTATTCTTGTCGGGGTAAAGGGCGGACTTAAAGTTACGGGAGACCAAATACTGGAAAACGGTACTACTTTGGAATCCTTTATTACCTCGGTCACCCAACACGCTGGGATTATACATGCCATAGTCGGTACTTTTATGCCCATAGTAATGATAATAATGCTAAATCGTTTTTATGGCCCGAGGAAACGTTGGAAAGTAAGTCTGGAAATCTTGCCGTTTTTGCTGTTGGCCGGACTTTCGTTTACCATTCCCTATGCGCTAACCGCAATCTACCTAGGGCCGGAATTCCCTCCCATAATCGGGGCTTCCTTTGGGCTTTTGTTCTGTAGCCTTCTACTAAAAAAAAGTTGGTCCATACCCAAAAGGGTAGTGCGATTTTCAGATGGCCCGCCCCAGCAAACGGAGAGATCCCCAACCCGAAGAATGCCCACTTGGAGGGCATGGCTGCCCTATTTGATGATGGCCCTACTTTTGATTTTAAGCAGGATGACCTCCTTCGAGCTGGGGTCCCTGTTGAAATCGGTCAAGATCAGTTTTGAAAATATTCTTGGCACGGGTATATCGGCAAGCAGTTATCCGTTGTATTTGCCCGGTTCATTGATGCTCATGGTATTTTTAGTATTTGTCTTCATTTATCGCATGCCTTTGTCCAGCACAAAAGTTGCCTTGTCCGATGCTGCAAAGGCTACCTTGGCCGCCATGATCGTATTGGTCTTTACCCTGCCCATGGTTAGGATCTTTATTAATTCCGGAAGCAACGGCAACGAATTCTTTTCCATGCCCGTGGCCATAGCGAACACGTTTTCCATGTATCTAGGGGATTTATGGATCGCTTTGGCCCCTATCATCGGTGCTTTTGGTGCCTTTATTGCGGGGAGCAATACCATTAGCAACCTCACCTTTGCGGAGTTGCAGTACAATATAGCACTTAACTTAGGTCATCCAACCGCTTTCATTGTGGCCCTGCAGGCCATTGGGGCAGCTGCCGGTAATATGATAGCCATTCATAATGTAGTGGCGGCTTCGGCTACAGTTGGTTTGGTAGGCAAAGAGGGAAGCGTTATACGAAAAACGATTATTCCCACGGCTTATTATCTGTTTTGTGTCGTGCTATTGGCATTAATGTATATGGCGATTACATAAGACAAATTGTTTAACGTTCTAAATTACACGTACCTATGAAAAGAAGAAAATTTATGAATCGGTTCCTTCAGGCAGGAACAGCTTCCATGATGTTTCCGCATTTAGGGCGTTCGGCCATTTTTCAATCGTATTTCCCTATCACGCAGTTGACGGATGGTGCAAAGCAGCATTGGTTCGGGTATTATGACAAATGGCAGGTTGATCCTACGGGCAGTTATGCCTTGACCAACGAGGTGGCATTGTTCTTTCGATCGCCACGTCCCGAGGATATGTTAAGCGTGGGACTTATAGACTTGCAAAACCAAAATACCCCTAAGGAAATAGGAAAAACTACCGCTTGGGGTTGGCAGCAGGGTTGCATGCTGCAATGGATACCCGGAAGTAAAAAGGAGGTGATTTGGAATGCAAGGGACGAAAAGAAGTTTGTCAGTAAAATTTACAATATAGAGACCGGTGAAACACGTACCCTCCAAAGGGCCGTCTATACCCTTTCCCCTGATGGAAGTTTCGCCTTATCCGTTAATTTTGAGCGACTCCAGGCCATGCGGCCCGGGTATGGCTATGCCCCTATCGATGGTATTCCGGACAATCTCGAAAAAGCCCCTTCGGACGACGGCATATTCAAAATGGATTTGAACTCGGGGGAAATCGAGTTGGTCATTTCATATAAACAACTCTCCGCTTTGGCAAGATCTTCGGGTTCTGTGGCGGATGTCTATCATTGGTGCAATCATTTGCTTTTATCCCCTTCCGGGAAACGCTTTATCTTTTTATATCGCACAAGACCACATGTGCTCTTCAAAGATGGAACTAGAATTGAAGGGGCAAGTGGAAGGTTCTCCACAAGAGCCATAACCGCTAATGTAGATGGTAGTGACTTATACGTATTGAACGATTCCGGGGAATTCTCCCATTTTATCTGGAAAGGGGATGAAGTAATCACTGCTTGGGCAGCTACTGAGGAAAATGGCGAACCGGCTTTTTATGAATTTACGGATAAATCGAAGAGATATCAAATACTGAGCAAGGAACATATGCCCTTCAATGGACACAATACCTACGTGCCCAACACCAATTACGAATGGATTTTGAACGATACCTACCCACAAGGTGATGAGCGGTTGCAGGAGTTATATCTATTTCATGTCCCGACAAAAAAGAAAGTAGTTCTTGGAAAATTTCATGAGCCGCAGAAGTTCACAGGGGAATGGCGCTGCGACCTGCATCCCCGATGCGATCAGGAGGGGAAGCGGGTCTTTTTTGATTCCACGCACAACGGGGGAAGAAGGCAAATGTATATGATGGATATTTCCAAAATTATACACGGTTGAGAATCACTTCAATTTAAGAACACAAAACAAACCAAAACACCTTATGAAAAGGGCGATAACGCTACAACAAAGCATGTCGTAGGCGTTCGTCAACCTTCTTTTGTAATAAATACCAGAATTGAGTTGCCAACATCCTTATTTTCCCATCCCTCCAAATTATCGTAATTTTAAGAGCCTGTTTAGGATTGTATGATTGAATTTTTGTACAGCTCATTTTTGATGCGGAATTAGGCACGACATAGCCACAGCTATGGGCGAGAAGGTGCGATGGATGGATAATAGCTGGGCTACTTGATGAAATTTTAACGAAATTATGCGCAAAAAGGAGCATAGAAAAACAATTAATACAATCCTAAACAGGCTCTAATTAGACTTTAAAAAGAAAAAATGCCCTTATATCATTCTTTGGGAAAAATACCGCCCAAACGCCACACCCAGTTTAGAAAGGAAGATGGATCCCTGTACTATGAGCAGTTGTTCGGAACCATCGGTTTTGATGGCATGTCCAGTTTGCTATACCATGTACATAGGCCTACGCAGGTGAAGGAAATTCTAAAAGTACAGGATATAGCGCCCAAAGCGGCAGTGGAATACAACATCGCTTCCCGGCTCTTAAAGGGCTTTGAAATACCACAGGAATCGGACTATTTGGAGAGTAGAAAGACTATTCTGTTCAATTCCGATGTACATGTGAGCTTGGCCGCACCTAAACATTCCATGACCGATTATTTTTATAAAAATGCCGATGCGGACGAGCTTCTTTTTGTACACCGGGGCTCCGGATTCTTACTAACTTTATTGGGTGAAATCCCTTTTGAATATGGGGATTACCTTTTAATCCCCCGAGGGATGATCTATCAAATTGTATTTGATGGAGAGGACAACCGGCTGTTGGTCACGGAAAGTTATCATCCCATATATACGCCTAAACGGTATCGCAATTGGTTTGGACAGCACTTGGAACATTCTCCTTTTTGCGAACGCGATTTCAAGCTTCCTAAAAATTTGCGCACCCACGACGAGAAGGGGGAGTTTTTGATGAAGGTAAAAAAACAGGGGCAGTTGCACCATTTAGTGTATGCCACGCATCCCTTTGATGTGGTAGGCTGGGACGGATACAATTATCCCTATGGGTTCTCCATCCATAATTTTGAACCCATCACCGGAAGGGTGCATCAACCCCCTCCGGTGCATCAGACCTTTGAGACCTCGGCCTTTGTGGTCTGTTCCTTCTGCCCCAGGTTGTACGATTATCATCCACA
>JBCBSN010000267.1:0-5841 GCA_039819225.1 Bacteroidota bacterium
ACCATTTAAAGTAGCAGTTTTCCGTTGCTGTAGGCAGTTCAAGGGTTCAAGGTGCGAACAAAATTGAAAAGTCCACACTCCTAAACTCCTGGATAAATTCAAACTCAAATATCAAATTCAAAGAAGATTGCCGATTCTAGAGTCCGGGCCATAAGTGCATAAACTTCTAAACTCATAAACTTCCATAACCCCAAACCCCAAACCTCGAACAACAAACCCTCTACCCCTTTGCAATATTCCTAATCATTCCCTCAAAGATGAAGTAATGAAAGGGCAGTACGCTATACCAATACAGCCGGCCGCGCAGGCCTCTTGGCCTAAAGGTAGCGGTCTGGTGCAGTACGTTCTCGTGGTCTATTTTGAATTCCAGCCAAGCCTCCCCGGGCAAGCGCATTTCGGCAAACAGCAAAAGTCGCTTCCCTTCTTTATCCGCCAGGAGCACACGCCAAAAGTCCAGTGCATCTCCCGTATAGATTTTATCCGGGTGCGTACGTCCCCTGCGCAATCCCACCCCACCGAAAAGCTTGTCCAAAAAACCCCGGATTTTCCAAAGCCAATTACCGTAATACCATCCGGTCTGCCCCCCGATTTTCCAAATATTTTGGAGCACTTTTTCCCTGTCGGTGACCTTTACTTTTTTGGCATCGGTGAGTACCCCGTATTTGGGGACTTGAATATATTTGTTGAGATTTTTTTTAAAGCGGCCACTTACCATACTATCCTTCCAACTGCTTACCACCAAATTCTGTTCAATTTTTTTAAAGGCCATGGCGATGGCTTCCGTATAGCTGTGGGTAGTTATCCCTAGGAGACGTTGTAAACGATCGTCTTTGGCCACTACCTCCATTTTCATGCTATCCACAAGATTTATGGCCAATTTGTAGGAGGTGGCCGTTACAAAGTACAACCAATAACTGGATAGTTTGGGTGTCATTACCGGAACCGTAAAAATATAATTGGTGAACCCGCGTGTTCTCGCATATTGTTGTAGCATCTGTTTATAGGTAAGTACGTCAGGGCCGCCAATATCAAAGGAGGTATTATAGGTTTCCGGATGACCCAGTACTCCGGTCAAAAAGCGGATCACGTCTCTGATGGCAATGGGTTGAGTTTTGGTGAGTACCCATTTTGGGGTAATCATTACGGGAAGCTTTTCGCAAAGATCACGAATAATCTCAAAGGAGGAACTGCCCGATCCCACGATGATCCCTGCTCGTAAGACCGTGAGTTCAAAATGTCCTTCATACAGAATGTCCTCCACGTTTTTTCGGGAGCTAAGGTGTTTTGAGAGTTTGTTGTCGTTAACGATGCCGCTTAAATAAATGACCTGGGTAACTTGGGTGTTCGCCATGTACAGATTAAAGCTGCGTGCCGCACGGGCCTCCTTTTCATCAAAATCGGTCGTTGAGGAGCTCATGGAATGGATCAGGTAGTAGGCGGCATCCAAATCCTCGGGGAACAATCCCGGGCGATATTCGGTTAAAAAATCCACTTCAATAATCTGTATCTGGTTCCGGGTCTCCTCGTCAATAGAAAGGCGGTTTTGATCACGTACAGCACAAAATACCTCGTGCCCCATATCCAGTAATTGGGGCAAGAGTCGCATTCCTATATAACCATTGGCACCGGTAAGGAGTATTTTCATCGGGTTTATTTAAAAGAGAATGAACCGTTATGCTTCTAGAATCTAGAAACAAGGCAGACTGTCAAAAGTCTAGAGTCTAGAGTCCAACCCATTATAAATCCTCTATCGAAGTAGGCGCATTATCTGCCTTATAGTCCAGGAGTTTCCTAAAATACTTTTGAATGGCTTTGGTGTCGGCCCGGACCTTGATAAAATAATGGTCGCGATAAATGGAATAGATACCCACATCCCCTTTGTAAATGGACAATTTATAATAGGGAACGACCAAGGCGAAGGTCTCCAATAAAGACCGGAATCGCACGATGATACCTTTGGGGCGCATTTCTATATTGCACTGGTCCCGATTGTTGTCCAAAATAAGAAGGTTGCGGATTTCCATACTGGTCTCCGTAATAAAAAGTCGGGGCGATCCTATCCCGCCCATGGCCCAACGTTCCTTGAGGGTAAAGGGTCCGCCCACTTCCCCGTCTATTTTCTCCGAAATCTTTTTATCCGTATAAGAAACGTTTAGCAGCATTGGATGTTCTTTTTCTATAGCCGTTTAAAGGTAGTCAAAACGGTCGTTATCTTGATCATTATCCCTTGAAAAGCCTAAAAAAACGTAGTTTTGCAGCCTTATATCCAACTACTGATGCATATCCATGAAATTCTAGAAAAAAAGGTCAAAGAAGCCTTGTCCTCCATTTTTAAGGTCGAACTGCCCAAAGTGGAGTTTCAGCCCACCCGAAAGGATTTTGAGGGTGATGTTACCGTGGTAGTTTTTCCCATGTTGCGTTACCTCAAAGGGAATCCTGTACAAATCGGTAACACCATCGGGCAATATCTTCAGGATAATGTAGAAGAGATTGCCGGCTTTAACGTCATCAAGGGATTTCTGAACCTGATCATCTCCGATCGGTATTATCTGGACCATTTCGGTTCCATTTTAGATGAGGAACACTATGGTTTTGTAAAGGAGGGGAGTACAGATGCCGTAATGGTGGAGTATTCTTCGCCCAATACCAATAAACCCTTGCATTTGGGTCATGTACGTAATATTCTGTTGGGTTATTCCGTAGCTCGGATTTTGGGAGCTTCCGGCAAGAAGGTCTATAAAACGCAGATCATCAACGATCGTGGCATCCATATTTGTAAAAGTATGTTGGCCTGGGAACGATTTGGAAACGGGGAAACTCCGGATACGACCGGAATAAAGGGGGATAAGCTAGTAGGCGATTACTATGTGAAGTTCAATGAACTCTACGAAAATCAGATAGCGGAGCTAGTTTCTGATGGGATAGATCGAAAAGTGGCCGAAAAGGAAGCCCCTGCGTTGCAGGAAGCCCAAGAAATGCTCCGAAAATGGGAAGCTGGGGATAACGAAATAGTTGCTCTTTGGAAAAAGATGAACAGCTGGGTGTATACCGGGTTTGAGGAAACTTACCAGAACATGGGCGTGGATTTTGATAAACTCTACTACGAGAGCGATACCTATCTTTTGGGGAAGGACGTGGTGGAAGACGGACTTCAAAAAGGGGTGTTTTATCGCAAGGACGATGGCAGTGTATGGATCGATTTGACCGATGAAGGCCTGGATGAAAAAATTGTACTTCGTTCGGACGGCACTGCCGTATATATAACCCAGGATATTGGCACCGCCATACAGCGGGTAACCGATTATCCGGATATCACCGGAATGGTCTATACCGTGGGTAACGAACAGGATTATCATTTTAAGGTACTCTTCCTTATCCTAAAAAAGTTGGGGTTTGCGTGGGCGGAAAATCTCTACCATTTAAGCTATGGCATGGTAGATCTGCCCAGTGGTAAGATGAAAAGTCGAGAAGGTACTGTAGTAGATGCAGACGATTTGATGGAGGAGATGAACCGCACCGCAGAGGCCATAAGCAAGGAATTGGGAAAACTGGAGGAGTATACCGAGGCCGAAAAACAAGAGTTGTACGGAATAATAGGGCTCGGGGCATTAAAATACTACATCCTAAAGGTAGATCCCAAAAAGCGAATTCTTTTTAATCCGGAGGAGTCGGTGGATTTCCAGGGCAATACCGGGCCGTTTATCCAATACACCTATGCTAGGATACGGTCCATTTTACGTAAGGCCAAGGAACTAGACCTGTCAGGTTTCCAAAACCTGACAGGTCTCTTGGGAAGAGATGGTCTCCATCCCAAGGAAAAAGAGCTCTTGAAACAAATCTTTGTATTCCCGGAGACCTTGCAATTGGCCGCGGAAAACTACAGTCCGGCCCTGATCGCCAACTATGTGTACGATCTGGTAAAGGAATTCAATAGCTTTTATCAGCAGGTTACCATTTTGGGGGAGCCTAATCTGGATAGAAAGCTTTTCCGGGTGTTGCTTTCCAAAAAAGTAGGGGAGGTTATCCGATCCGGGTTCGAACTTTTAGGCATCCAAGTACCGGAGCGGATGTAATTTTAAAAGTTTAAACTACTTCATTAACAGTTTGGTAATGTCCTTCCCTTTCGAATAAAATGTTTCTTTCAAGAAATGTATCATGGAAATTTCGTTTCGTCCCATAGAGGAGAACCTTGATGTTTGTTTAATCCAAGTGTAACGATTTACAAATTCATGAGTCATTAAAGCAGATAATTCTTCTTCTAATCGTATCTGTTTTGGAAGTCAAAAGTGCAAGCCAGTAGTTTTAAGTCATAGTGATGTCCAAATAAGTAAAATATGGTGAAACGGGCATTAATAAACCCGCCTACCGGAGAGGGAGGTTTTAGGGTCTTTTTCACAAAAGGAAACGTTTAAAATTCTTGTCTACCGGCAGGTAGATTCAATGCGAGAGCGTAGCGGTTGTCCCGATAGCTATCGGGATTTTCAATTTTATAATTAACTTAAAATCAAATAATTATAAAGATTTAAATGTATGAAATATCATTTTAAAACGGCCCTGCGCACCTTCAAAAGAAATAAGCTTTTTACCGCTATAAACCTTGTTGGCTTGACCATTGGTATGACCGCGATATTACTTATTCTGATTTGGGCGCAAAATGAGTGGAGTTTTGACCGCTATTACCCAAATGCCAACAGGATATACAGGGTCATTTGCCATTGGGAAGGAAAAGGGGAACATTTGACCTTGTCGACCGTTCCAATCCGGCTACGCGACCTAGCTACCAAGGAAATACCTGAGGCCCAGGAGTTTTTTATCATGCTACCGCAAATCTTCGAGTGGCCGGTAGTAAAGACTACGGATGGCGAAGCGTTTGAAGAGAAGGAACTGGCCTACCTAAGCGACAATTGGCTTTCACAATTCGGAAATGGGATCGTGAGGGGATCTATTGAAGGTTACCGAGCCAATAGGTTTGGTCTAGCGCTTACGGAGGAGCGGGCCAAAAAATTTTTTGGGAGTGTAGATCCCATTGGGAAGACCGTTGAAATATTTGGTATCGATTATAAAGTGGAGTTGGTCTTAAAAGACAACCCTCCCAATTCCAGCTTTCAACAAAAAGTTTTCTTACCACTAGAGTCGTACTGGTCAAGTCGCCTTACCTATGAAAAAGAACTAAGGTCTTCCAATTACAAATTCGTATTATTTTTCAAGGCAGGGGAAGCCATTGATATCGAAGAGGTCGAAGCAAAGTTCACGAATTTAATGGGCCGAATCGATCAAAATAAGCCAACTTCTTGTTCGGTCTTTGCCCTGACGGACATGCGCTTTCAACAGGTAATTACCGAGGATATTTTTCTTCATCAGGATGAAGCTACGGTCAAGATATTTGCACTCATTGGTCTCATCATATTGTTGGCGGCAATTCTTAATTACATCAACCTATCTACGGCCACGATTAACAAACGGGTTCAAGAGATTGGTATCAGAAAGGTCATTGGTGCCAATGCCCGCAATATCTTTCTCCAAGTGGTCACAGAATCGGTTATTATCAGTGTAGTGAGCTTTATGCTCTCGCTGATCGCAGTATATGGTTTTATGCCGTCTTTGTCCAGATATACGGGGCTGTCCCTACGACTTGACTTGACCAACGGGTATATTTGGATATTGCTTGGATCCACTTTGGCACTTGCCACGCTCGTGGCCTCATTGTATCCCGCCTTTCTGCACGCCGGCCTTAAACCTATTCAACTAATAGGTAGGGGAGACACATCTTCCAAGGGGGGAAGGCTCCGAAGAATTCTGGTAGTTGGCCAATTTACGGCCGCTTTGGTCGTATTGATCGGA
>JBCBSN010000268.1:0-5790 GCA_039819225.1 Bacteroidota bacterium
CCAGTGGGCAAGGCAATTCCTTTTGTCGCTAAAGTTGCAATTCCAAAAAGAATAGCACCGGCACTGGAACATTGGGCTGGCGATTACACCTTTAAAAATGCCTTTCTTGGCTCCAGTGCCGGTGCTATTCTTTTTGGAATTGCAACTTTAGCGACAAAAGGAATTGCCTTGCCCACTGGGCTTCATATGGCCTGGAATTTTGGACTGTGGTGTTTCGGATTTAATTTCCCAGGCATTATTTGGCAGCGAATCATTGAAAAGGAAAGCGAAGCAGCTAATGAACCCTTTGTTTGGATGATTTATCTAACTGTAATGGGGTTGTCCATTTTAGGCTTCTATCTTTACGGTCGAAAAAAAAATCGCTTTGCAAGGCACATAACAAGGAATGTAAAGTAAGGGTTCCTATCATTACATCTTTTCTCCTAAAAAAAGTATATTGGCGAATAGCATCCTAAATAGCGTGAATATAAGGTAGTGCTCAATAAACATGATCAGTAAAAGGCATTAACCCCAGGGCAAGCCCTGGACCCAAAACAAGGAATCGACCCAATCCCGATAGTTATCGGGATAGGTATTGAACCAAAGACCCCGACTTTTCATCGGGGTTCGTTCGACCATCGTATTTCAACGCTCCGCTATGGGAGGATTTTGAAATACGGGTCTCACGAATAAAGACCAATGCCAACAAGGAAAGCCGTTGCACAACCTCCTAATTTTTTGAAAAAAGTTTTTTTTAATGGCTTTTCAAGTTACAGGCAGTAACGTCCTAACCGAAACGTCTGTGAATAGGTAATATGCCTATGGTGGTCACGCTCCCGTTTGCTACCTTTGGGACTAAAGGAAATACAAAGGGATGGCCAAGACCAAGACCGCTTACTTTTGCCAAAACTGCGGGGCCCAATATGCGCAATGGGTAGGGCAATGTACCTCTTGTAAACAATGGAACACTATCGTGGAGGTGGTGGTGGAAAAAGCCGAAAAGAACAGTTGGCAAATTAAACCCCAAAAATCCAGGACACGGGCCAGACCGCTTCGGATCAATGAGATCAATACGGAAAAGGAACACCGGTTTAATGTCCATGACCAGGAATTCAACCGGGTATTGGGCGGGGGGTTGGTCCCGGGATCTTTGGTGTTGTTGGGCGGGGAGCCCGGGGTAGGGAAAAGCACCTTGCTCCTTCAAATAGCCTTGAACCTTCCGTATAGGACACTTTATGTTTCCGGGGAGGAGAGCCAAAAACAGATCAAGATGCGGGCAGACCGTATACGGCCCAATAACGATACTTGCTTCATCCTTACAGAGACCAAGACACAAAACATCTTTCAACAAATAGGTAAATTGGAACCGGATATTGTGGTGATCGATTCCATCCAGACCTTACACTCCGATTATATTGAATCCGCGGCGGGCAGCATTTCACAAATTAGGGAATGCACGGCGGAACTTATCAAATTTGCCAAAGAGACTCACACACCTGTCATTTTAATTGGCCATATAACCAAGGACGGTTCTATTGCAGGCCCGAAGATTCTGGAGCATATGGTAGATACAGTACTTCAGTTTGAAGGCGACCGGAATTATGTGTATCGCATTGTTAGGGCCCTAAAGAACAGATTTGGCTCCACTGCCGAACTTGGTATTTACGAAATGCAGGGCAATGGGCTCCGGCAGGTGAACAATCCTTCGGAAATCCTGATCTCCAAAAACGATGAGGGCCTAAGTGGTACGGCCATTGCCGCTACCGTAGAAGGGATGCGGCCTTTACTGGTGGAAATCCAGGCCCTGGTGAGCACCGCGGTCTATGGTACCCCACAGCGTTCCGCCACAGGCTACAATGCCAAACGTCTGAACATGCTTTTGGCCGTTCTTGAAAAACGGGCTGGTTTTAAATTGGGGGCCAAAGATGTATTTCTAAATATCACCGGAGGTATCTCCGTGGATGATCCCGCGATAGATTTGGCCGTAGTGGCCGCCATATTAAGTAGTAATACCGATATCCCAATTGAAAAAGGGATATGTTTTGCGGCGGAAATCGGCTTGGCAGGCGAGGTACGTCCGGTACAACGGGTGGAACAACGTATCTTAGAGGCCGGAAAATTGGGTTTCTCGACCATATTCGTATCAAAACGCAATAAGATAGGTCTTAAAAAAACGGATATCGAAGTAGTTCTGGTTTCCAAAATAGAAGATGTAGTAGGCCGCCTGTTTGGATAAAAAAGGGATGCTGCAATAATCAGCGTACCATACAAACCGAGTTGATGTTACCCTTTCCGTCATATTCCCTGACGGAGTTTTGCGGATCTGTCATCCATTTACCGTCTACAATAAATTTATAGTGGTGCTTACCACCGAGAAGGGCCAAGGTATCGGCCCAGCCGTTAGGGGTCCTCTGCATGTGGTATCCTTCCGTAGCCCAATCGTTAAACGACCCGGATAGTACCACTTCCACAGCATCTGAAAAACCTTTTAAGAAAAATGGGACATCCTTGGTGACGTAAACCACAGAGTTATATTCGTGAAACTCATTAGGAACCTTTTGGGGATTGTCCGGGTCTTCCATCCATTGGCCGTCCACGATAAATCGATATTCATATGCTCCTGGCGGTAATTGCAAGGTAAGTTCCCAAAACCCTTCCCTCCACTTCATTCGAAAGGCCTGCTCGTCCCATTTATTGAAACTTCCGGCTAAAATAACCTTTTCGGCCTTGGGATAACCATTTAACCAAAAGGTGGTGTTCCCATTTTTATCCGGCCGCGCTGTGAACAATCTAAGATTATAGGCCCTTAATTTACGACCGTTCTTAAAGGCCCTGGTGATGTTGGGGTCGCTCTTATCCGGTTCCGCCCAAAGGATATTGTTGATTACATATTTGAACTCCCAGGAGAATTGATGGTCAAAATCCGACAGTTTTTTGCGCAGTTCATACCGATCGTTGTCTACCCGTACCATCTTCCATTGGTGCGTAGACCAGTTGTTGAACTCCCCGGCTACGGCCACACTACGGATATCCAGGTTGTCAAAATCCAATTTATGGCCAAAACCGTCCTCACGTGCCACGTGGTAGTCATCCCTGTGAAAGGTAAAAACCACCTCATCCCCTTCGATCCGATAACCTTTTTGTTGGGCCAAGACCGGGAGAATGCCTAAAAGCAACATGGTGTATATCAGGATTTTCTTCATTTCTGCACGATCGGAAAACTGATAAAGTACAATTTTCTTTTCTTATAATTTATGATGGTGCGTTTTTGTTTTAGGAACTCGTACCCTATAAGTCCATCAAGTTCAGTGCCAAAAGCTTGGTTCATATGATCCATCCTGGACAACATGGTCGTCATAGGACCCATGAATACTGTTTCGCTAAGCTTCATTCGGTGAAGATCTCCAATGAGCACTTCCTTTTTACGTTGGCTCACACCCATGACCTTAACCCTTTCCTTTGGGTAAAAGTACTTTAAAATTCGGGAATTCGCTTTTGGGGTCAACTGGTTAAGTTCCGCTGCGGTATCCAGACCCAAGGTCAGGGAACTTTTATTTATGGTCGCGCTAAGGACAATGGCATGCCTGTTAAGTTTAAAATCCAGACTGTCCGTTATTCTTTCAAGGTAAACATCCCGATCCAAGGTATTCCCGGATTTATCCAATTTGCTCAAGGTTATCTGCCGCAAATAAAAATCAACAAAGATCTCGTAGTCCTTAAGCACACTATGCCCCATAATACCCAGTATCTTTACTTTTTTCTGTTTCTCTATATGGGATAGGTCTAAAATGTCCGCTCTTTTGTTGGGAATACTAAAGTAGGTGGTCAAGGAAAGCTTCTCGATCATGTTCTGGAAGGTATCGCTCATTGCACTCATAACACCGGACGAAGAGTGTGTCTTCTTTTTCATGGGAAGGTTTTTAGGGCAATGCACCTTATTAAGAATCAAAGTCTCCGCACCGGTATCTATAATAAAACCACCCTTTTGGCCAAGGACCGACGCCTCTACCACAATCAGGTGATCCACAAGGGCAAAAGGAATACGCACGGTGTTCTCGGTAATCCACTCAGCTTTTGGGAAACCTATACGACCTAATTCCGAAGCTTGGACGACCACACCCCCTAACACGAATCCCAAAATGGCCAACCACTGTCTCATTGTTGTAATAAGACCTTAAAAAAAAGGGAGTGTTACACTTTTTTGGAATTTTTGTGCACCCATCCCAACAAAAATAAAGTCAATTTCTTTGAAATAATAAAGCTTTCTGCTTCAACAAAATCATAATTTATTGAAATACAAAAGTTTAAACGTTTTTATTGCAATCCCATTAAGGTGCCGGATTGGGGATCTCATCGTGAATCTCAGCAATACCTTTAAGAACGACATCACTTAATTCCAAGTCTATGCTGGCAATATTTTCCTCTAATTGCGATACGGTTGTGGCCCCAATGATCGTACTGGCTACAAAGGGTCTGGTATTCACAAAAGCCAAGGCCATTTGGGCCAAGGAAAGGCCGTTGTCCTTAGCCAACTTGTGGTATTTTTCAATGGCGCGTGCGCTGGTAGGACCGCTATAGCGTTTGTAATGGGGAAAAAGGGTCAATCGTGCAGTGGCCGGTTGCATACCTCCGATATATTTTCCACTTAAGGTACCAAAGGCCATGGGCGAGTAGGCCAACAGCCCTATTTTCTCTCTATGGGATACCTCGGCATTGCCCACCTCGAAAAGGCGATTGAGAAGACTGTACGGATTCTGGATGGTGACCATTCTGGGCAAACTGGGATGTACCTTGCTTTCCTCCAGGAAGCGCATTACCCCCCACGGACTTTCGTTGGACAGCCCTACGTGCCTAATTTTACCTTCGGTTATCAAATCCCGGAAAGTTTCCAATATTTGATGGATATTATCCTGCCAATAATCGGAAAGGTCGTATTTATAACCACGTTCTCCAAAATAATTGGTATTGCGGTCCGGCCAATGCAATTGGTATATATCAATGTAGTCTGTCCGCAATCGCTTTAGGCTACCTTCAACCGCCTCCGTAATGGATGCCCGGTTAAATCCTGTATCGCGAATATGTCTGGTAAACTCCGCTTTCCCGGCCACTTTGGTGGCCAACACAATTTTGTCCCTGTTTCCGGTCTTCTCGAACCACGTTCCGATAATCCTTTCGGTATCCGCATAATCATCGGGATGGGGCGGAACAGGGTATAGCTCGGCCGTATCAAAAAAATTAACGCCATGGTCAAGGGCATAATCCATCTGTTGGTGCCCTTCGGCCTCCGTATTCTGCTTTCCCCAGGTCATGGTCCCCAGACAAATTTTGCTAACCTCAATATTGGTATGCGAAAGTTTGGTGTAGCGCATCTTTAAGTTTTTAAGGAAGGTATTCTTCGTCAAAAATAGAAATTATTGGGTCTATAATAAACCAAAACTTCTATTACTTCGGCTCCCAGCGAAAATTACTTCATTACATATAATAGCTTACCTGAAAGGCGCTGAACGCAAAGGTCATTAGATTATAATATCAAGACACCGATACCAAAAGCAGGGTAGGCAAAGTTCCTCGGCCCTTTTTGTCCCTTTACATTCAATGTCTTAAAAAAGGAGAGATCGCAAACATGAAAAAAGACAAGATCAGGGTACAAAATCCCAATTTCCCCTTAACCAAAATGGTTAAATAAGTTCAGTTGGCATTATGTTATTAAGATACAACAAGGTTTTGGCCTTCTAGATTAGATTTATGCTTAACCAATACCGTCTATGCTTAATCTGGAATAAATCTTTAGAAAACAAGTGAAGCCCAAAA
>JBCBSN010000269.1:0-5780 GCA_039819225.1 Bacteroidota bacterium
TACGGCACTTACACTCCTGATCATTTTTTTTGTACTTGCCTTTTTTGTTACCCCATTGGGCTATCATAGCAAAGTCTGGTTAAATCGACTGTTTTCTGGGAGTCCCGAAGTAATTGCGTCTTCCGACAGACAACAGTTGATGGATTATGACTGGAAACTCAAGGATGCGGAATGGGATTTTTTCAATTTTAGGCGATCCAAGGGCAGGGTGGTGTTCATTAATTTTTGGGCTTCCTGGAAATTGCCCTGTGCCGCAGAACTCAAGGATATTCAAAAATTGTACGATACTTATGGTGATAAAGTGGACTTCTATATCATCACCAATGAGGAAAGGCCACCAGTGGAAGAGTTTATGGCAAAGAACAAGTTCAGCTTTCCCGTGACCTATTTATTTATCGGGGAACGCGCCCCCCTTGAAATCATGGAACCTCCGGGCTCCTATATTATAGATAGGGAAGGTTATATTCAGTTAAGGAAGACGATATTCGGGATTGGGACAATTCTAGGATACATGTACTTTTAGATCAGCTTCTTGAGTGAGCGTACATCACGTGAAAAACAACGGTAGTATACGGAAAATCCTTCTTATTTTTCTCATACGATGTAACCGCCTGGCCTATTTACCGGGGAAATCCAGGATGGTCGTGATGGCCCATGCTTCATTTTTTTGTACTTTGTAGGATATAATCAACTAAAACAACAAATTATGGGAAATGAAGTTTTAAACAAACCGCCAAAGTGGTTTTGGGTGGCAGGGGTAGCGGCCCTGCTTTGGAATAGTATGGGTGCCAAGGCGTATTTAGACGATGCCTATATGTCCATTGAGGAGCTCGAAAAAATGACACAGGCCCAACGTCTACTTTTTGAGTCCCAACCTGCTTGGACCACTGGGGCCTTTGCCATTGCCGTATGGGGAGGCGTTCTGGCCTGTGTTTTACTTCTGTTGCGGAAAAAATGGGCCGTTCCCGTGTTTGTCATTTCCCTTATTGGTATTTTGGCCCATATGATTTATGTGTTTTTCCTGAGCAATGCCATGGAGGTTTATGGCCCGGGAGGAATGGTACTACCCATCTTGGTCATAGTTATTGGAATACTCATGGTTTTCTTTTCCCGTACAGCGGTAAGGAAGGGATGGTTGTCCTAAACGGGATTCCTTCATATCAAAAGGATATGGGATCAATAAAGAGTTAAAAAACTGGTGAAATTGATTACCCAAAAGTGAAGGGAACCGGCAGCCAAATTACTACGATTACTTTTTTTAGGTACAGGGGATTGGGTGCGAAGTTATGGGCCTTTGGGATGATGCAATTTGCTCATGGTCCATTGTCGAGAATCAAGGGACTTCAATTTTATAAATTGATGGGGAGCGGGAAGAAAGGCTTCAACCCCTTGCCGGATTGGTCGGTTTACGCTCTCTTACAGGTATGGGAGGATGAGGTCCATGCCGATGCTTTTTTTGGAACATCGTCGCTAATGAAACGTTACCGGGAAAACAGTGATGCCCGGTGGACGCTTTACATGAGGCATATTACGGGCAAAGGAAAGTGGTCCGGAGGCAATCCTTTTGTAAAAAGTGATTGTCTGGATAAGGACAATGCCTATATTTCCGTAATTACTCGAGCTACCATAAAATGGAGATGGCTGATACGATTCTGGAACTATGTTCCAGCTTCCCAGGCACCCCTTGGCGGTAATAGCGGGCTAATTTATACCAAAGGTATTGGTGAGGTACCTTTTACACAGATGGCTACTTTTAGCCTTTGGCAAGATCCACAGTCTTTGATGGATTTCGCCTATAGGAGCGAGGCCCATCAAAAGGCAATCCAAATGACGCACCGTTTCAACTGGTATAAAGAGGAAATGTTCTGTAGGTTTCAACCGTACAGGTCATTGGGATCCTGGGACGGGTCAAATCCACTGCCCCAATTATAGCGTTGGTCCTATCTAAAATAAAAGAAAAGGAAAAATACCAACTGAGACAAGTAGGTGTGAAGGGAGAAATCCCGATTTCCTTTGATATCATATAACCTAAGAATAAGTTGAAATATCACGGCCAGCAAAAACCAAGTAGCATAATTGAGAAAGGGCGCCCCATCGCCCTCAAAAGTCCAAAAATCCAATAGATGGGCACTTTGTTCCATAAAAAAGTCAAGAAGGACCATAAGAAGTGCCGCGCACAGAATCTTTAGGAATTTGTTTAAAGGAAAGTAATCGGTTATTCCAGCGCAGATAAAAGTCAGTAGTGCCCAGAGGGCCCCAATAAGATAAGGTACTCCATCCAGTTTAGGTCCAAGATTTTGGCCGTAGGTGTAGTTCCCAAACAGGAGGCCAAAATTTACACCCAGCCATTCCGCGAATATTCCACCGAAAAAGAAGATGAGGAAAGCCAATACTTTTTTTTTCGTATCAATAGGGTAGACCCAGAAAAATAATATCAGAAAAATAATAAGGTTCAAAGGAGTTTTTTGGATAAACCATTGAAAGTAACCCAAGGTAATCCCGAAAATGGCAGAAGCATGAAAGAGCCAAATAATGCCAATTGCCCATAGTACCTTATGTTTTGCCAATTGCTTAAACATGGGATTTTGGTTTTGGAACCAAATCGCCCACAATTTTGGCCGAAAGTAGACAAAGTGGGATGCCACCCCCGGGGTGTACGGAACCTCCACAAAAAAAGAGATTTTTTAGTGTGCTTTTAAAATTGGGATGGCGCAAAAAGGCGGCAAATTTGTCGTTGCTCGCCGCTCCATACAGCGCACCTCTATAGGAACTGGTGTTTGCCTCTATACCCGTGGGGTCCAGAACATGTTCTGCCTTAATTAGGGATTCCAGGTCTACCTTAAGGAACGTATTTATTTTTTGAATGATCCGTTGTCTTGCCCTAGCCCGTAACTGCTTCCAATCTTGCCCATAATCACCCGGGGCATTGATCATTACAAACCAGTTTTCGTGTCCTTTTGGTGCATCTTTGCGCTCTTCCTTGCTGGTAATATTTATGTAAACGGTAGGATCATTATAAAGTGTTTTTTCCTCAAAAATCGCCTTAAATTCTTCTTGGTATGCATCGCTGAATAGGATATTGTGCAAATCCAGTTCAGGGAACTCCCTGGATATGCCCCAATAAAAGATAAGGGCGGAACTTGAGCGTTCTTGTTTTAAGACCTGTTTTGGGGGTTTCAGATCTTGGAGCAAGGTAGTATAGGTAGGGTAAATGTCCACATTGGATACGATTACATCCGCATTGTAAAAATGGTTATCGGCAGTAACTCCATTCACCCTTTGGTTTTCTATGTGAATTTTGGATACCTTTTGGTTAAAAAGAAACTGCACTCCTTGGTTTAAGGCCAAATGGTACAGGCTTTTGGAGATAGAATGCATACCTCCCTTGGGAAAATACGTACCGTAATGCATTTCCAAATGGGGAATCATGGACATGATACCCGGTGTCCTATAGGGAGAGGAACCGTTATATGTTGCATATCTGTTAAAGAGTTGAACTAGTTTGGGGTGCTTAAAAAAACGTTTGTTCAGTTCGTTCAAGGGAGTGTCTAGATCCAGTTGTGCCATGTTTAAGATGGCCCGCAAGGTTTCACGGGACAAATAGGTAGATACTTTGTGCAGTGAGCGCTCCAAAAAAAGGGATGCGGTCAAGTCATATTTTTTGCGATTTCTTTCGAGGTATTGAGTGATTTTTTTTTCAGGGACCTCAAAGGCCAGGGCCGCTTCTTTTATAAAGACATCCGTATCGTCCTTAACTACAAAACGAGTGCCATCTTTCCAGAAATAATTACAGAGGACATTTTTGCGATAATATGGGAAGTGTTTTTCCGGGGCCACCTTAAAAAGCTCAAAAAGTTCGGTAACCAGATTTGGCATTGTAAATAGGGATGGGCCAAGATCAAAACGGTAACCATTGATTTCCAAGTTATGTAGCTTACCTCCCGGGTAGGCGTTGGCTTCCATAACCATAACTTCATATCCCTTCTTCCGTAATCTTAGGGAGGTTGCCAGACCGGCAATACCCGCCCCAATGACAATAGCCCTGGCCATAAAGGCTATTGCTTGAAATATTTAAATGGGACGAACAACATGCCAAAACATTCCCCATCTTCCTTTCCCAAATGCTTATGATGTATTTTATGGGCACGGCGTATCCCTCTGGCGTACCAGTTATTGGCATTTCTAAACAGTTTAAAACGCTGATGTATAAAGATATCGTGGACCATAAAATAAGCCGCCCCATAGGCCATAATGCCAAACCCCATAGGCCAACCGTACCAAAACCAAGTAGTCTCGGCAATTGCAAAAAAGGACATGCTCACAATGGCATAAAAGATAAAAAAGGCATCGTTTCTTTCAAACCAGGAGTCGTGGTCTTTTTTGTGGTGGTCCTTGTGAAGGGTCCACAAAAAGCCGTGCATGATATACTTATGGGTAAACCAGGCCATGAACTCCATAAAACAAAACGTAACAACAAATATGATAATCCAAATTACTACACTCATCTTATACCAAATGTAATTTATAGTTTACATAAGACTTGGCCAGTAAACCTAATTTTTCATAGTTGGGAACCCGTATCCTTTTGTTCCTAATCTCCAGGGATGGGGTTTTCTGTAACTTTTTCAGTAATCGATAATAATACTTATAGGCCGTATAGACTCCAAATTTTGCCTCCGAGGGCAATTGGAGAATGCCCTCATATCCCCTTTGGAAATCATCCTTGATCTCGTTAACGATTTTCTCTTTGGAGGCTTCATCCAATTCGTTTAAATTGGTATTGGGGAAATAAGTACGGTCAAGATCTTCAAAATCCTGTTTAAGGTCCCTTAGAAAATTCACTTTTTGGAAAGCAGAACCCAAAGCCATCGCCGCATCCTTTAAGTCCTCATATTTTTTGTTATCCCCTTTTACAAAAACCTTGAGACACATAAGTCCTACCACATCTGCCGACCCATAGATATACGCCTTGTATTCCTCATCCGAGAGATAGGTCTTTTTTGTGAGATCCATTCGCATACTCTTCATAAAAGAACCTACCAGATGGTAGGGGATTCCATATTGATGATAGGTATGCTGAAAAGAATTTAAAATTGGATTAAGGCTGATTTTGTTTTCAAGAGCGTTATTCAGGTTTTTCTCAAAAGTGTTGAAAAGAAGTTGTTTTTCGTAGTTGTGGAAGGTATCTACAATTTCGTCCGCAAATCGCACAAATCCATAGATGTTGTAAATATCCTTTCGTATGGAGGGGTTTAGCATACGTGTGGCCAGCGCAAAGGAAGTACTGTAGGATTCCGTTACCAGCTTACTGCAGTCATAGGATACGTTGTCAAAAATAGCTTTCATGACCTAGTTGTTCTTTTTGGCAATTAGATCGGATACCAGTTTGCCGGAAATAAGTGAGGGGGGCACCCCCGGCCCAGGCACAGTGAGTTGGCCCGTAAAATAGAGTCTATCTACCTTTTTGCTCTTTAGTCCCGGTCTCAAAAAGGCGGTCTGCAATAGGGTGTTGGCCATTCCGTATGCGTTGCCTTTGTAGGAGTTGTATTCGTCTACAAAATCCTTGACACAGAACGATTCCTTGAACATAATATGCGTGGTAAGCTGTTGTTCCGTCCTTTTTTGGAACCTGTCCATGATAAGGTCAAAATACTGCTCCCTAAGCTCAGGGGTGTCTTCGAGGCCAGGGGCAATGGGAACCAGAAAAAAACCGGCCTCTTTCCCCTCCGGTGCCATACTGTCGTCCGAAACAGAAGGGAAGTTGGCATAAAAAAGAGGAT
>JBCBSN010000270.1:0-5732 GCA_039819225.1 Bacteroidota bacterium
CTCACGGAGAAAACTATTGAATTTAAGGGTTAAGTGATATACCGGTACCCATTTAGCACAAACTGTACCTTTTTCAATGCTCATCGTTGCTAATCCAAAGAATTTCATACCACAAGGTTATTGCCCTGGTCAAGCAAAGGTGGCCAGGTATCTAAAGACTTGGAAGATGACCAATTAACGGACATTGGTGGCGGTGCTGTGTTACAAGATTGTCGAGTACAAGTAGTAAAAACATAATTCAAATTATGTAAATAAAGCTCATAACACTGCATAGCTGAATAGCACAGAAGTTCTTCGTTAGAAACAAGTTTCCTGAATAAAACAACTAAATCATATTTTACTATCTAACTAAAAATAATGCCATGAAAAAATCCAAAGAAAGTGTTTTTGTAAGCATAAGGGCAAATCAAGGAAGAGCGGAGGCATTACGCGATTTTTTAATCGCTGGTGCCTTAGTTGTTAAGGAAACAGAACCGGGAACTCTGTTATGGACTGCACTGCAATTCGATGAGAATACATTTGCCATCTTTGACACTTATCCAAATCCAGAAGCTAAAGCTGCTCATTTTCAAGGAAAGGTTGCTGCTGCATTGGCAGAAAAAGCCCCTTTATTAATTGAAGGAGGATGGGAAGACGGAGTGCTTAAAAATGTCGAACACCCTAAAATCCTAGGAGCGAAAGTTGCCCCGAAGTTACCGGATAGAGTTGCAAAAGCAATGTTCGTTCGATTTACGGCAAATAAAGGAAAAGAGGAAGAACTAGCGGAGTTTTTGTTTAACGGCGCAGCGATAATTGAGGAGACAGAGCCCAAAACTCTATACTGGTATGCCCTTCAAATTAACGACAATACCTTTGCGGTTATCGACTTTTTTGCTGACCAAGCTGGGATTGATGCCCATTTGTCGGGTGATGTAGCGGTAGCATTAAGTGAAAAAGCCTCAGAGTTGGTTGAAGCAGGTTGGGAAAAAGGAATAATGGAGAAAGTAAAGCCGTTTGAGGTTCTTACGATAACAGCAAAACAATAGGTTAACACTTTATCTCAACTACTCTTTTAGAAAACCATTGTCTCTTAAAAGAAAGGTCTTATAAGAATTTGATCCTTTTGTCTTTTAGGGCTCCTTAGCCCATCGTTTCAAAATACTTTGTAGCATCCTGGTAAAATCATCGGGAATATTCCGAAGGTGTCTGTCCAAACAGTTCTTTAAATCGCTTTGTAAAGTAGGAAAGGTTGTTAAACCCTACCTGATAGGCAATTTCGGATACGTTTCCTGCCTTTTTTTGGAGCAATTGGGCGGCACGCTTTAATCGAAAGTCCCTTACAAAATCCTGGGGCGACTGGTCTATCAATGCACGCATTTTACGGAACAGCTGTGTTCGGCTCATTCCAATTTCACTGGCTAAATCCTCCACACTGAATGTTGAATCATCCATGCGTTTTTCCACAAGAGCTACCAGTCTTTCAAGAAAACGCTCATCAGCAGAGGTTACGGCCAAAGCCTTTGGTTGCAAGCTTAGTTGTCGGCTGTACTTTTCGCGTAACCTTTTTCTTTGTGCGATGAGATTTTTTATCCGGACCGTTAGCTCTTTTTTATCAAATGGTTTTATCACATAAGCATCAGCACCGGTCTCTATTCCCTCGACCTTGGAGGCTTGCGAAGCTAAGGCAGTGAGCAAGATAATCGGGATATGGCTTGTCTTTTCATCTTCCCTTAGTTTTTTGCACAGTGAGAGTCCGTCCATATCAGGCATCACTACATCACTGATGATCAAATCCGGAACTATACGTTCCGCTATTTTTAAACCCTCAGATCCGTTGATGGCCTCCTTTATGTTGTACTCTTGGTGTAGCTGCTTTTTGATGTAACGCCTAACATCATCGTTATCCTCCACGATAAGCAGTAGCGGAAGCCTCTTTTTAGGGGACCGGTTTGTCTGAACCTCAGAACTTTGATGTGAGGGCGTTGTTAATATATTGTTTGAAACGGTTTTCATTGAACGTATGGAGACTATTTCCTTTGTTTCGAATTGTACTTTGTTAATGGGCAGTGTCAGCGTAAAAGTTGTGCCTTTGGACACCTTGCTATCCACGGTAATGTTTCCATGATGTAGCTCAGTGAGTTCTTTCACCAAAGCAAGCCCAATACCCGTTCCCGTTTTTGTGCCATTAACGAATGTGTCGGATTGATAGAACCGGTCAAAAATCTTGTCCATTTCTGGACCCGATATTCCCTTTCCGGTATCCTTTACTTCAATCTTAACCGATTCACTACCATCCTGGGCTGAATTCATTAGCGATGCCCTAAAATGGACGCTTCCATTTTCAGGGGTGAACTTGAAGGCGTTGTACAACAAGTTATTGATGATTTTTTCCAAAGTATCGCTATCAAACCAGCCCATTGTAATAGAGTCGGAAATGCCCACATGGAAAGCAATGTTTTTATGTTTGGCCCATGAATCGAAGGAAGCAGCAATGGTTTTCAAAGAAGTGTTCAGATTTTCTTTGGAAACCTGTAGGGGCAGAGTTCCGGATTCCAAATTGGCCAAATCCAATAGTTGGTTCACTAGGCCCAAGAGTTTTTCGCCATTTCTTTTCATTAATTCATAACTCTTTTTGTGCTCCAAATCTTCCGAAGGGGATAACAACAAATCCTTTAACGGGCCCAAGATCAGGGTAAGTGGGGTACGAAACTCGTGAGATACATTGGCAAAAAAACGCGACCTGAGCTGTGCAAATTCTCGCTGCTTTTCGTTGGCCGCCTCTTCGGAGCGCAGCTTTGTTCTATAGTTTCTGAACAAAAGGAATGAAATGATAAGCATCGAACCTATCCCTGCCAGCAGTAGGTTTCTTTGGGTGGTATTTTGTTTTAACAAAGCTTCTTGGGCTATCATTTCTGCTTCCTTTAGTTCTCTTTCCGTGGTCAATAGCTGTATTTGCTGATTCTTTTTGGCAGTCTCATATTGTATTTCCCTTGCAGCAATATTTTTGTTGGCCTCATCATCAAAAATGCTGTCCTTCAATAGACGATACTGCTCCAGGTAGGTAAGGGCATCGGCTTGGTTGCCAATACTTTTGTGAAGCTCATACAACGCAAAAGACAATTTACTTTTTATATCTTTTGAATTGGTCATTCGGGAAATGCTCCAACCCTCCTCCAAGCTTTTTCTGGCCTCTGAAAATTCCAGCTCACGCGCCTGTAAGGAACCAAGCTCATAGAGCGAAGTCGCCACATTAAAATTGTCAGATTTAATGGCTTGTTTTAGCGCAATGCTTTTGTTCAGATATGAGGTCCCTTTGGAGAGACTTGTCTTGCCGTGCAATACCCCCAAACTATGATAATTGAGACTGAGCAAATCCTTAAAATCACTTTCCTCGGAAAGCTTCAGGCTTTTATTAAAGTAATATAACGCAGAATCGCGTTTTGCATACTTATCCATTACCACCCCAAGACTGTGATAGTTGGAAGCCGTTAGCCGTGCATCGCCAACTTCTTCACTATGGTACAATGAGGCCCTGTAATACTTTAAGGCACTCACATAGTTCTCCATGTTTTCATAGACTCCGGCGATATTTTCAAAACAGCTTGCCAACAGGTATTGGTCACCTTCTTGCTCAAAGAATTTGAGAGACGCAAAAAAGTCTTTAAGTGCTAGATCATAGTTGCTATAATTCCACTGGATGGTCCCCAAGTTAAAATTGACCTTGGCTATCGATAAAAAATCCCCTGCCTGCTCAAAATAGGGAATTGCGCCCGTAAAATTTTTGTAGGCTTTCTTATTGTCACCCTTGTATAAATGGACGGCGCCTATATTTAAATAGCCATCAGCAATGCCAAGGGTATCGCCTTTCTCAATTCGATAGGTGAAATCTTTTTCATAATAAGAAATGGCCTTATCGTACTCGGCGACCGAGGTGTGCAAGAGGCCTAAATTGTAATTGATATCATGTACACCATCCAGATCTCCTAGCCGCAGGAACAGCTTTTGCCCCTTTTTGTAATAAAAAACACTACTGTCCATTACTCCGGCGTACAGGAAATAAGTGCCCTTGATTTTGTTTGCAGAAGCCAGACCATGGATATAATCAAGTTTTGATGCAAGTTTTGAAGCTTTTCTTGCATAGAGGTATGAAGTGTCCAGATTTGCTCCCCTGTAGGCATTTGCCATATCCAATAACAGTTTTACCGCTATCGAATCCTTTTGGCCATGTTCCGCAAGTACGGTGGCCAAACTGTCTATCCTCGCCCGTAGTTGGGCGCTGACAAGGCAACAATTCAAACAAATGAGACCAAAAAGGAAATGTTTACCCATGTTTTATAGATGGAGGTTGTCCGCATTACTACTAAGTTAATGGTAATATCCTTCCATTCAACATTTTAAGTCCTAATCTATCCATGCAACATGAGTAATAGAAAATGGAACACCGGTGGCAACGGAACTTTTTATAGTAAAATACCTTTATCTCAACTACTGGCCTTAACGGCTGTTCATAGAAAAGAACCCATAAAATTTGAAGTCATGTATATTAAGAATCACATTTTATTCTTTGAAAAATTTAGTTTTTTCCTTAGTATAATTGCAGGTGTAGTTGTGGGAAATCTGCTTATATCCTGCAGTGAAGAGGGTGAGGGACCGGATTGTTCCCTTCAAGGCACAAACCTGTCGATTTCCGACATTTCGGGAAATTGGAATGCGAACAGTGCGGTGTTCGGGTTGGCTGCGGACGGCCCAGTAGGGGAAATTGATGTGGTGGCAGATGGTGGGAGTGTTACACTAAACATTCAGTCTGGAGGTAGGTTCACGCTCAACATCTCACAACCAGGAGAACCAAGTGACATCTCTCCGGGCAGTCTCTGTTTCGATGAGGACCTATTGGTGGTCAATTTTGATGAAGACGGTCCTGATGAGTATGAATTTTTTGGAATTCAGTTCAATTCAAGCACCAATACCTTAACAATTGAAGGCCCTACTACTTTCGATTTTGATGGAGATGGTCAGTTGGAACCTGTGCGGGTACTTTTGGTATTGACCAGAAGTTGAAAAGGTATTTTAGATTTCAGCAACTAGATGAAATCAAGGGTGGATCCCTATCGAAAAGATGGAAATCGTTGGTCCGCTGCTTCACGAGAAGGGCAATCACTTTATTCGAATACAATTTTTGCCAAAGCACCAAAGTTTGAGGTTTCGGTTTTATCGTAAACGTAATAACTTTAATCACCATAGCCCAAATTAAAAAAGCCTCAGAGTTTGAAATCCTCTAAGGCCTTTGTTTATAAGTGACCTCAAACGGACTGAGTTCTAACTTTTTGAAGGAAGATATTGATAGTATTTTCAAAAAATCATCTCATATCAGAAGTCCTTGATTTTAAGGCATCGGTAAATTTCATTTTTCTATAAGTATCTCCCAATACCCCGTACGGTTGCTGCCCCTACGCTCAACTAGGCCTTTCTCTTTTAATGATTTGATATTGTTGTCGATAGCCGTTGAACTGATTCCGATTAGTTCTGACATTTCCCTTTTGCCGGTTTTTGGGTTATCGGCAATCAACCTTACAGTCTTCTGTTGGCTTTCCACCAACCGTCTACCAACCTATCTACCAACCCATCGTCATAATCTTTGATTATATCTTTAGCTTGACTCGGTTGGGCGGATGGAAATACCTTCCTCAGATTTTTTATAGCCCTAGTGTGTTTAATTTTTGAGAACATAAAAGTCAATTATTCAATTCGGCCTT
>JBCBSN010000271.1:0-5716 GCA_039819225.1 Bacteroidota bacterium
AATAGTAATTTTGTCAGGAGGAATTTCCATGATTTTACCATTTTTTGAAATAATCAAAGGGGACTTTTTGTACCTTTTGAATTCAATTAGTTTCCGATAGGCTCTTTCGAGTCCCTCTTTTATTTTGTCATTATTGTTCATTTCCGTATTGTTTGGTCAATATATTCCATTGTAGGGAATTGTGTATTGTTTTGTTTCCAGGAGCGTCTTTTTGTGCAATTATTTCATAGGGTTCCCCTGAATTATCGATAAATATCCATTCGTCTATAATAGGCTCAAAAATCCGAAAGAAATTCTTAAGCCCGTTTTTGTATCTTCTTTTGATAATAGGTTCAGGAATATTATGGCCACCTTCCCTAACTCTAGTTTTCACTCTTTTTATGGCCAATTCTTCCGTCCTTAACCAGAAGAAAAGAATCGATATACTATATCCCTTTTCCTTTGCTTTGATGATCAGGTTTTTATAGCTCCGGGTAGACAAAGTAGTTTCAAAGGCAAAGTCCTTCCCTTGATCCATAAAATTCTGTATTCTTTTTAGCATTAGCCTTCCTGCCTGAATTGCAGCAGAATCGGGATTAAAGGGAGATAATCCTTTAGCGATTTCATCCGCATTAACAAATTCATTGCAGTCAAGCAATTCGGGAAGAATTGTATAGGAAGCCGTGGTTTTTCCGGCACCATTGCATCCTGAGATGATATACAATCTTTTCAATTTGAAAATTTCATGCGTTTTTAGCTAGTCGTCTTTCTAAATCCCCAACACCAACTTGGCAATCCAAAAATAAATTAATATCCCAAAAATATCGTTGCTGGTGGTGATAAAAGGGCCCGTGGCAATGGCCGGGTCTATTCCCCTTTTGTCCAGGAATAAGGGGGTAAACGTGCCTATGATGCCTGCTACGATAATGACGACCACCAAGGAAATGGAAATGGCCAATGCCGTGGGAAAGTTGCCTTTGTATATCCAGGTAAAAAGCAGTAGTATGGCCGCCAATATAAGTCCATTGAGGGTGGCCAGTAGCATTTCCTTGGCCAAACGGTTGCCCATGCTTCCCTTGAGGTCATTATTGGCCAGACCTTGCACTATGATCGCACTGGATTGCACCCCTACGTTTCCGGCCATGGCCGCGATCAAAGGGGTAAAAAAGAATAAAATAGCATGTTTGCTGATCATCTCCTCAAAACTGCCCATGATAATAGCGGCCCCTACACCACCCACAAGTCCAAGGAACAACCAGGGCAATCTGGCCCGGGTAAGTTCCCAAATGGTATCGTCCGCTTCCACATCCTGTGAAATACCAGCGGCCATTTGATAATCGCGATCCGCCTCTTCCCGGATAACATCCACGATATCGTCTATGGTTATACGGCCCACAAGCCTACCTAATTCGTCTACTACGGGAATGGCCTCCAAATCGTATTTTTGCATGATTCTGGCCACCTCCTCCGGTTTGCGGTTTACGTTCACCCGGTCCACCTTGGGAATATATACATCCTTGATAGGGGCCGTTGTGGAGGTGGTCAACAGATCCTTAAGGGACAGCCTGCCCTTTAATACACCTTCATCGTTTACCACGTAAATGGAATGTACCCGGGTAACGTTTTCCGCCTGTGCCCGCATTTCCTTAACACAGGTGAGTACGTTCCAATTTTCGTTTACTTTCACCAATTCCTTTGCCATGAGTCCCCCTGCGGAATTGTCGTCATAGCGTAATAGGTCTACAATATCCTGGGCGTGTTCCCGGTCTTCTATTTCAGAAATGACCTCCTGTACGATGTCATTGGGAAGTTCCCCAACGATATCGGCGGCATCGTCCGTATCCAGTTCCTCAAGTTCCTCGGCAATTTCCTTTACCGAGAGATTTCCGAGAATGGCCTCGCGAACATCTTCGTCCAGTTCTGTAAGTACATCGGAGGTCTTATCGCTATCCAACAGTTTAATCAGATAGGTGGCTTCGTCCTCATTGAGTTCATTGATAATTTCGGCCACATCCGCATAGTGTACCTCCTCCATGAGGGTAACCAACTGTCCCCCTTTTTGGGTTTCTATCAGCTGTTCTATTTCAGCCAAAAGCTCTTCTGTAAGCTTAAACGGTGTCATTGGCTATCTTCTTCGTAAGGGCAATAAAATCAGCCACTGTCAATTGCTCTGGGCGAAGGTCAAATATAGCATCTTCTTTTAGAATATGGGACAGGAGCAAAGTTTTTAAACTGTTGCGCAAAGTCTTTCGCCTTTGGTTAAAAGCGGTTTTTACTACCTTCTGGAACAAAAGTTCGTCGCAGTCCAATTGAAAGTTGTCCTTGCGTATGAGGCGTAGCACCCCGGATTGTACCCTTGGGGGCGGGTCAAAAACCTGAGGGGGTACTGTAAAAAGGTATTCCGCATCATAAAAGGCCTGTACCAATACCGAAAGGATCCCATAGGTCTTGCTTCCCTTTGTTTCGCAGATACGTAGGGCCACTTCTTTCTGGAACATTCCGGAGAACTCCGGAACTTGGGCTCGCATTTCAAGTAGTTTAAAAACGATCTGGGTAGAGATGTTATAGGGGAAGTTCCCCGTAATGGCGAATTGCCCGTCCCCAAAAAGTCGGCTTAGGTCATAGGAAAGGAAATCGCCCTCAACGATTTTGAGCGAAGAGGATCGGTTGCTGGGTTGGGGATGTTCCAAGGGAAAGCTATGGGTCAGGTATACAATGGATTCTTCGTCCAGGTCCATGGCTATAAGTTCCATGCCACGCAAAAGCAAATATTGGGTAAGTACACCTGTTCCCGGCCCAATTTCCAATACTTGGGAATAGTTCTTAAGGGAAAGTGTTTCCGCTATTTTACGGGCGATGTTCCCATCCTTCAGGAAATGTTGTCCCAGATGTTTTTTGGCCCTCACCGGATACTTTCCCCCCGTTTTTGGATGCTGCCCTGCTCGCTTTCCTTTTTTGCCCATGCTGCAAAGATAGATAAGGCATTTTGCCCATTTATGGATTAAGTGCCTTGGTGCCATTACGGGCCCTCAATATTCGCCAATGATTTCCAATTCGGTCCGGAAGGAGACGAATTTATTCGGGAATAGCCTTTGGGCCTCTTCCCTGAGTCGCGGGGCATCTTCCTTGTAGTACCTTTTTAGGGTATCCCTGTCCGTTGTGGTAAATTGTACGGAGTAGGTAGTGCCTTCCATCTCCTCTACTACGAGGACCCTGCTCATTTTGGCGTTTAAAAATTTCCCTGTGGCCAATACATCGGGGATATGGGTTTCCTTCATCCATAGCAACCATTGATCATGTGCCGATGTATCAATATTTGTGGTAATGTTGTAGATGTACATTTTGAAATACAAATTCAAGTTCAAGAATCAAGTGCAATAGGTTTATGGGTTTACAAGTGTCCATCTTATCTATGGATTACCGCTCACTGTTCCTATCGCCACTGCCAATTGCTACTTCAATCGGTTTTATAGATTTAAGGCTTCATGGGATTGTTATAAAGTTAGAACCTGAGTTTAATATTTGGGAATGAATTTGTGTTTGATATTTGCGTTTGTGTTTGATTTTTGTATTTGAACTTGATTCTTGATCTTGCGCTTTAATTAATGGAATCTCCCCTAAGTCTTCTAAATTGTTTTCGGGCTTGAGGAAAATAGTAGCTGTCCTGATAATTATAGATTATTTTTTCGTAATGCACCTTGGCTTTTTCGGGCTGGTCCAGGATATTCCGGTAGAGTTCGGCCAGGGCAAAATAGGCATCGTCCGCCAGGATATCATTACCATAGAATTCAGTGATTTTTCTATAATTGAATTCGGCATCCTCGTATTTTTTTAGACTCTCCAGAAGTTGAGCCTGCTTTAACAAGGCTTCGTCCTCTATTTTTTCGCCTTTGTGGTTTTGGAGGATATCTTCCAATTGGTCAATGGCCTCCTCTTTTTTGTTCTGATAGCCTAAAAGATCCGCTCGGGCATATTTTTTTAGGGCGGTCTGGGTAGAATCCTCCAGGATGTTATCGGAAATCAAAAGACTCAACTGCATGGCATCATTGGCAATAAGTTGTGAAGTAGATCCCCGCAATACCTTTAGCTGGGTAAGGGCCCAATCAAAATCGCCCTTATAAAAACTGGTCTGGGCTACCTTGAAGCGGGCATTTTGCCCCAAGACATCGTTTTTAAGGCTTTTTTGTACCTGGGTAAAGTAGATCAAGGCCTGGTTGAATTTTTTATGATAGACCAAAATATCCCCTAGGGCCAATTTTATATAGGCCTTGCCACGTGTGTTCAAGGGTAGTTCCAGACTTTTTTTAAGAATGTGGATGGCAGGTTCGGCCTCGTCCTTTTTAAAGGTTAGGAAATTGGCGTAGGCTACCTGTAACTGTAGGGTTTGGCTATTGTAGCCATACGTCTTCATCAGTTGATCATACTTTTTTTGAACATCTTCCAGGGTTCTTTTGTCCGGCTGGCGCAATTGAATGTCGATCAGGTTCAATTTGGCCTTAAGGGCAACTACCTTATCATTGGTGTTCTCCACGATATAGATAAAGATTTCCGTTGCGGTATCCGTTTCGTCATCCGTTATTGCACTGTTTCCCAGATTTTCCAAACGTTGTAGTGAAGGGTTTTCCGCTCGGCGATGGATGGCCTTTTCCTGGCGGAAGGCACTCCCATATTGCTTTTGCTGTACAAAAAGCCAGCTCAACAATTGGTTCCAGATCACATCCGGATTTTTTTGGGCATTTTGAAGCAGGATTTTTTTAAGTTTGATATTGTTCTCATTGCCGGGATCCGCGGTTATAAAATCATCAATGCTGCGCAATATGTTCGATTTCGAGGTCTTCCCCTCACTAATGAGTTTCAGGTAGGCGGTGTACATTTTTTCAATATCCCCCTGTTCCCCATAAATTCGGGCCATTTGATAGTTATAGTCCAATTTGGGATTAAGTTCCATAGCCTTGGAATAAGCGGTAAGGGCATAGTCCAACAGGGCATATTTTTGAAACCGATACCCAACGCCATAACCGAAATTAGGGTTCTCCTCTATCTTTTTGAGGGCTTTTTCGTAATATTCTTTTGATCGATCGGGGTCGTTCTGTAAGGTATAATTATAGCCAAGCTCTATGTAAAGTGTAGGATAGGCCGTGCCTTCCTGAATTTGGGAAAAAAGAAAGCTTTCCACATCGGCATAACGCTCCAGTTGTTGGTAGCAGGCTACGAGGCCTTCCGCATAGTCGGTTCGTCGTGGGTTTTTGTCCACCAATTTTTCATAGAAGATGACGGCTTTTTCAAAATCCCCATCGTTAAAGTATTGTTTGGCCAGAAAATCGTCCTGAGCGCGGGTAAGGGGGAACAACGCGAGAAACAAAAACAGGGTTAAAACATACCGCATACCCAAAGATAACGGAGAAATACGGAAAAGGTTGTTAATCCTGTGTAAAAAGACCGTCTCGGTGCGTCTAATCTATCCGCTCAAACCCGCAATACGGCACTAAAACCTCCGGAATCCGGATGCCGTCCGGGGTTTGGTAGTTTTCCAAGATCCCTGCCAATACCCGCGGCAGGGCCAAGGCGCTTCCGTTGAGGGTATGGGCCAACTGTCGTTTGCCGTTTTCATCTTTGAAGCGCAATTTTAAACGATTGGCCTGGAAGGCCTCAAAATTGGAAACGGAACTGATTTCCAACCAGCGGTCCTGGGCGGTGGAGAAGACCTCAAAATCATAGGTAAGGGCGGACGTGAAAC
>JBCBSN010000272.1:0-5682 GCA_039819225.1 Bacteroidota bacterium
TATTGGGGCCCCGGCCAAAACCAAAGACTGTCATCCCATCTTCACTGGAGGCCCCAATACCACCCCTTTGTTGACCGGAAAACACAAATTTATTGTTGGTATGGCGAATTTTAAAGTAACCGATGCGGTAAGCCATCAAAGAATAACCGAACATATCAATGGATTGATCAACTCAAAAAAGGATTAGAAATGAATATAAAGTCGATAACCATACTATTCTTTGGGGGGTATATGGCCTTGGCGACGTTTACGTCCTGCCAAGGGGAAAAGAAAAAAGAAATGGCAACAAAACCCGAAACCAAGGAGGAATTGGCCTTTACCCAACGTAAAATTGTGGACAGTGCAAAGTTTTGGTGGGCGCATTTCCCTACTGACGTTACGGGAGATGGCATTGCCGACCTTTTGTTTATTAATAACAACGCCACCGGAGGATACCTGGGATATTATTCCGGGCAAAAACAGGAGGGACTTTGGAAATTGCACGTTATATCCGAAGAACCGCCTACCGGGGGCCTTTTTGCCAGTGGCGATTTAGAGGCCGCCGATATTGATAGGGATGGCGATACCGATGTAATAGCCATAAAACATCCCGGAGAATGGGCAGACGCGGGTGCTGATGCGGAGGTAATGTGGTATGAAAACTCCGAAAAGGGCTGGTTTCCCCACTCCATAGGCATGGCACCTAATGCCATCAAGGATATTAGTTTTGCCGATTTTGACCTGGATGGAAAATTGGATTTGGCTTTACTTACTTTTGAGGAGAATACCCTTAGCGTTTTTAGGCAAAAGAATCCGGATTCCTGGGAGCGGGTACAATTCATCGTAAACGAAGTACTGCATGAAGGAATGGGAGTCGGAGATTTTGATGGGGACGGTGACCCGGATATTGTGGCCACCGGAATGGTATACTACAATCCGGGAGAGGACTTGAAAAAACCTTGGCGTGAGGAGAACTTGGATACGCAATGGAATGACCAAAAAGGAGATTGGTCCCGTAACGGTACCAAGACCTACGTGCGTGATGTGGACAAAGATGGTAAATCGGAGATTTATATGGGACATTCTGAGCGTGCGGGGTATCCGTTGGTCTACTACAAAAAGAATGGGGATTCTTGGGAAGGCCATGTTATCAAGGACAGTATTCCGGCCTGCCATACCTTACAGGTATATGATTTTGACTTGGACGGGGATTTTGATGTCCTCGCAGGTATCAATAGGGGCAGGGCGGTAAATCTGGGCAAGACCAGTTTTGAGGTCTCCCTTTTTTTGAACCAAGGCGATTATACCGACTATAAAGAAATGGTTCTGGAGACCAACGGTATTTATAACGGGCAGGCAGTAGATTTTGACGGGGATGGGGATATGGATATTTTTAGATATCCCGACCATGAATCCAAAGATTTTTTTCTTTTGGAGAATACCCTAAGAACACCCTAACTTGTCGATTGAACCATTTACCTAGGCCGCACATAAAATGTTCAATCAAAAAACACGCTTGGTAGTTCTCCTAACGGCATGTATCCTTGAAGGTTGTACCGCACAATCCACCTCTAATTTGATCGATGCCGAGCAACGGACCGTGATTAAGGAAGACCTAAGGTATTACCTCTATTATCCCAAGGGCTATGAATCTGAACCCAATGCGGATTTTCCATTGCTATTGTTTCTTCACGGAGGGGGAGAATCCGGGGACAGTTTAAAGACGATCAAAAAAAACGGTCCGCCAAAGTTGATTGTTGAGGGCAAGGAATTTCCATTTTTGATATTGGCGCCCCAGAACCCGTATCGGAAAAAATGGTGGAACGTACGTGCAGTAAACCAATTGTTGGATTCCGTGATACGTCAAAACCGCGTGGATCCCCATCGAATATATTTAACCGGACTTAGTCGCGGCGGGAGCGCAGCCTGGGAAATGGCCGTGCAATACCCGGACAAGTTTGCGGCACTTGCCGTGGTTTGTGGGATGGCCCCGGTACCTTATGCTTCATGGATAAATAAGGAGCTTCCCATTTGGGTATTTCATGGGGAGGAGGATAAATCCATTCCTTTTTCGGAATCGGAGGAAATGGTAAGGGCCTTAAAGCAAATGGGGTATAATGTGCGTTTTACAAATTATCCCGGAGTAGGTCATAATTCTTGGGTACAGGCATACACCACGGAAGAACTATATACTTGGTTTATGGAGCAAGAACAAAAGAAGGAAAAGAAAGACTCAAAAAAGTAAGACTATGAGAACATACATTTCCGTGATGGTTCTATTTATAGTGGGCTGGCTTGCTGCCTGTAACGATACCCTGCCCCTGTACATAGGAGAGCATTCCCAAGATATTAGATTAAACCAGATCGGTTATTATCCCAGTGCCGTGAAAAGAGCAGTGGTGGTCAACTCGGGGGATACGGAGTTTACCATAGTAGAAAAGAATTCCATGGAGGTAGTACATTCGGGAAAATTGTCCGAAGTCAAAAATTGGGAACTTTCCGGAGAAGCGGTCCGCATAGCGGATTTTAGTGCCCTAAAAAAAGAAGGCACCTATATGTTATGGATCAAAAGCATGGGCTATTCCTATCCTTTTGAAATAGGGGAGAACATACTTCGCGATGCATTTTTGGGATCCATAAAGGGACTATATTACCAACGGATAAGCATCCCTTTGGAAGAAAAGCATGCCGGTAAGTGGCATAGGCCTATAGCGCATCCCGACGATAGCCTGCTGTACCATCCGTCCAGTGGGAAGGTCAAGGGGTACCATTCTTCCCCGGGAGGGTGGTATGATGCCGGGGACTACAACAAATACATCGTAAATGGTTGCTTCCCCTTGGGTCAGCTCTACCTTTTGGAAGAGCAATATCCCAGTATTATTGCCGATGGGATGCTGAACATTCCTGAAAGTGGCAATGATAAGAGCGACTATTTGGACGAACTGAAGTACGAAATGGATTGGGCCCTTACCATGCAGGATGGGGACGGGGGGCTTTTTCATAAGCTTACGGCGAAAAGTTTTGAAGGTATGGTAATGCCCCATGAGGCCAAAAAACTACGCTACATTGTAGGAAAGGGAACTGCGGCTACCTTGGATTTTGCAGCTGCCGGCGCCCAGGCCTATCGCATATTTAAGGGAAGTGACTTAGCCTATGCCGAAAAGTGTTTGGAAGCATCCAAACAGGCCTATGACTAGGCCCTGAAAAATCCAGCGGTGGCCTACGGGAATCCAGAAGATATCGCTACTGGAGAGTATGGGGATACCAACTTTGAGGACGAATGGTTTTGGGCAAATGCCGAATTATTCATTTCCACGGGGAATTCCCAATATCTTGATGATGTACAAGGAAAAAAGCTGAATTTCCGATTCAAGATTGGGGAAAGCTGGACGGGATTTATGCGTTTTCTAGGGATGTTTTCCCTTTTGGAAAATAAATCATCCGTTCCCGACGGGCTTTACCGGCGTTTGCAGGATGGCATTTTGATGGAGGCCGATTTTTTAATCCAAAAGGCGCAGGAGTTGGCATATTTCCAGCCCATAGATGATTTTCAATGGGGTTCCAATAGCGATGTACTCAATGCGGCCATGATCATGGCAATGGCCTATCGCCTTGAGAAAAAAGAGAAGTACCTGGTGGGTGTACAACAGGCCATGGACTATGTGCTGGGTAACAATGCCTTGGGCATCAGCTTCCTTACCGGGTTTGGGGATGCCACCCCGATGAATATACACCATAGGCAAAGTGCTTCCGATGAAATCAAGGAACCTGTTCCCGGATTATTGTCCGGCGGTCCCAACAGCAGGTTACAGGATGTGGCCGGGGGAACGGTATACCCGGAAAATGTGAAACCCATGAAAGCTTGGGTAGACCAGGAACCCAGCTATGCCAGCAATGAGATATGTCTTAATTGGAACGCTCCATTGACCTATGTCCTCGGTTTTTTGGAGCAAGAATCTAAATAATGATACATGAATAATGGATAAGCGTAATAATGGAATTTTTCTGTTCCCCTCCCGATAGCCATCGGGACTAAATGGGTGGAAAAATTCTTCAAATCTTTGAGATTAGGAGAAAATCTTTTCCCTTCAGGGTTAGGGAAAGAAGATTTTCGACCTTCAAATGCTTATCCATTATTCACGTTAATGGTAAATAAATCAATACAATGAGAACCACTCTATCCATGCCAGGGATGTTAGGCCTATTCCTTTGCCTATCGGTATCCGTGCTAAAGGCCGATCCCACCAGACCTGAAAAGAAGAAGGCGCGAAACGTAATTTTTATCCTTACCGATGACCATAGGTATGATTATATGGGATTCACGGGCAAGGTCCCGTGGCTGGAAACCCCCAATATGGATAAATTGGCCAAGGAAGGCGCCTATTTGCCCAATACCTTTGTAACGACTTCCCTGTGTTCCCCAAGCAGGGCATCTATACTTACCGGGCAATTTTCCCATAACCACACCATAGTGGACAACAATGCCCCAGATCCGGGTAACCTCACTTTTTTTCCACAATACCTTCAGAAGGCAGGTTACCAGACCGGTTTTTTTGGCAAGTGGCATATGGGAGACCATGGGGACGAGCCCCAGCCCGGCTTCTCTCATTGGGAGAGCTTTCCGGGGCAGGGGGTATATTACAACCCCACCTTGAACATTAACGGAAAGAGAGTAGCTTACAAGGATTCAACCTATATTACCGATCTACTTACGGATCATGCGGTGGATTGGTTGGAAAAGCGTGACAAGGAAAAGCCATTCTTCTTGTACCTATCGCACAAAGCGGTACATGCGGCTTTTCAGCCTGCACAGCGGCATAAGGGAAAATATAAGGGAAAGAAAATTACTTTGCCCACGACCTACGATCAGACCAAAACCGGGGAATACCGTAAACTAAAATGGCCACAGTGGGTCGCGGACCAACGGATAAGTTGGCATGGCGTGGACTATATGTACCATGACAACAAGAATATGCACGAGCTGGTAGTAAATTATTGTGAAACCCTTTTAGGGGTAGATGAGAGCGTGGGAACGGTTATGGACTATCTCAAAAAGGAAGGTTTGGATGAATCCACTTTGGTTATTTATATGGGCGACAATGGTTTTAGCTGGGGCGAACATGGCCTGATAGACAAACGTCATTTTTATGAGGAATCCGTAAAAGTGCCCCTCCTTGTGCGTTGCCCGGAACTATTTAAGGGCGGGGGGACACCTCGGCAAATGGTACAGAACATTGATATAGCCCCCACGATATTTGACGTAGCAGGGGTAAAAAAGCCGGAATACATGCCAGGGGTTTCCTTTGTTCCCATTTTAACGGGAGCGGCCGATGCCCCGGCCCGTAAGGAAGTCTTCTACGAATATTTTTGGGAATACGATTTTCCAATGACCCCCACGGTCTTTGGCATGCGCACGGATAGGTACAAATACATGAGGTACCACGGGCTTTGGGACGGGAACGAATTGTACGATCTGGAAAATGACCCGGACGAGATGTATAACCTTATTGGCGACCCGGACAAACAGGAGATCGTGAAATCCATGGCCAATGCCATCTATGACTGGCTGGAACGTACCGATGGCCTTAATATTCCTTTAAAACGGACCGTGAAATACCGTTATGGAGACTACCACCGTCCGAAGGAATACTAGAGCTTACCATAAGTTCCAAACCAGGTTACTGCTCCTTTTTACAAAGTAGT
>JBCBSN010000273.1:0-5640 GCA_039819225.1 Bacteroidota bacterium
AGCTAGATTGTTAAAACCCTGTCTTTTTATTAACTTTAGGCCTCTTTTTTTAACCACTTCTAAATCGTTCAAATGTCAGACAAAGCTACGCTTGGGTATAATGGTAAAACATACGAATTTCCGGTAACAAAGGGCTCTGAAGATGAGCTCGCAATAGACATAAAGACCTTGCGTGCCGTTACCAAGGGCATGATAACGATAGATCCAGGATACAAGAATACAGGATCCTGTGAGAGTGCCATCACCTTTTTGGACGGGGAAAAGGGAATTTTAAGATACAGGGGGTATTCCATAGAGGAATTGGCCGAAAAAGCGGACTTTCTAGAGGTGGCCTATTTATTGATTTTTGGGGATTTGCCCAATGCTACGGAGCTTTCCAAATTTCATAATGATATACGGGAAGAATCCCATGTGGACGAGGAGATGAAGAAAATTTTGGATGGGTTTCCAAAGTCGGCCCACCCTATGGGGGTGCTTTCTTCCCTGACCAGCGCGTTAATCGCTTTTAATCCTTCTTCGGTAGATGTTTCCTCCGAAGAGGACATGTACCATTCCATTGTTCGGATCTTGGCCAAATTTCCGGTTTTGGTGGCCTGGACCATGCGCAAGAAAAAAGGACTGCCTTTGGATTATGGAGACGACACTTTAGGCTATGTGGAGAATATCCATAAAATGATGTTCAAAAGGCCCAATAAGGAATACCACAAGAATAAGATCGTCATTGATGCCCTGGATAAATTACTGATCTTACATGCGGATCACGAACAGAATTGCTCCACTTCCACGGTGCGTATCGTGGGTTCTTCCCATGCTGGGCTCTTTGCCTCCCTTTCGGCCGGCATATCGGCTTTATGGGGCCCTTTGCACGGTGGCGCCAACCAGGCCGTTCTTGAGATGTTGGAGGCTATTGAAAATGATGGTGGGGATACCAAAAAGTATATGGCCAAGGCCAAAGACAAGAGTGATCCCTTTCGTCTAATGGGCTTTGGGCACCGAGTATACAAAAATTTTGACCCCAGGGCCAAGATTATTAAGAGATCCGCTGACGAGGTTTTAGGTAATCTTGGTATTGAAGATCCTATTTTGGAGATTGCAAAAGGTCTTGAAACGGAAGCTCTGGAGGATTCGTATTTTGTAGATAGGAAACTCTATCCCAATGTGGATTTTTACTCCGGGATCATATATCGGGCTTTAGGTATCCCTACGGAAATGTTTACTGTAATGTTTGCCCTGGGCCGTTTGCCGGGATGGATAGCGCAATGGCGCGAAATGCGCTTAAACGGGGAGCCTATTGGAAGACCAAGACAGATATATAACGGTGAGAATCTTAGGCCATTTGTTGCCGTTGACCTTAGATAGAAAAGAATATCCCATAACGCACAAGGACCTGTGTGGCCAACAAGGCCAAACAGGTCTTTTTTCATTGGATAAGGAACTTTATCTTTGCCCGAATTTTTAGGATATGCTCCATTTAAACATAAATGATGAAACCTCAAGGTTAAAGGCCGTGCTTTTGGGAACAGCTCAAAGCAGTGGTCCGGTACCCCCTCCCGAGGATGCCTATGATCCCAAATCGTTGCAACATATTTTAGCCGGCACTTATCCCATGGAGGCGGATATGATTTTGGAAATGGAGAACTTTGCCAACGTTTTTGAGCGATATGGGGTAGAAGTATTCCGGCCGGAGGTTTTGGAAGACTGCAATCAGATTTTTTCCAGGGACATTGCTTTTGTTATTGGGAACAAACTGATAAAGGCGAATATATTGCCACACCGGGAAGAAGAATTCGAGGCCATATTGCATGTGCTGGAGTATATTGATCCCGAACATATCTTATACCCTCCCGAGGAAGTCCATATAGAGGGAGGCGACGTAATGCCCTGGAACGATTATATTTTTATAGGCACTTATACAGGTCAAGATTATCCGGATTACATCACGGCCCGCACCAATTGGGAAGGAGTGGAATACATAAGGCACATGTTTCCGCATAAAGAGGTAAAGTCCTTTGAACTACGTAAGTCCATTGCCCATCCCAAGGAGAATGCTTTGCACCTGGACTGTTGTTTTCAACCTGTGGGGAAGGATAAGGCCATCATCCATAAAAACGGATTTTTGGTAGAGGAAGAATACCAGTGGTTGGTGGACTTTTTTGGTAAGGAAAAGGTTTTTGAGATTACGGCCGATGAAATGTACCAAATGTGCAATAACGTATTTTCCATTTCCCCCGAAGTGGTGGTTTCCGAACGGAATTTTACTCGACTTAATACCTGGCTCAAGGACCAGGGGTTTATCGTTGAGGAAATTCCCTATGCCGAAATCTCCAAACAGGGCGGCTTGTTGCGCTGTAGTACCCTACCTTTGATAAGGGGCTAAACAACCGAACCATGCAAGTTACCAATACCATTTTAATGATCCGTCCCATTAATTTTAGGAGGAACGAACAAACGGCCGTGAACAACTATTTTATGGAAGACCTGGAACCGATGGGGCAGACCATTAATGAAAGGGCACAGGCCGAGTTTGACGATTTCGTAGAAGTATTACTGGGCATTGGGGTCAACGTTATTGTTATGGAGGACACTATGGAAAGGGATACCCCGGATGCGGTGTTTCCCAACAATTGGATTTCCTTCCACCGCAATGGATCCGTAGGCCTGTATCCCATGTTTGCCGAAAACCGTAGAAAGGAACGTAGGGAGGATGTTCTCGATGTCCTGGAGGCCCAAGGATTCCGCATCGATCATATTCTGGACTATACCTCGGCAGAGAAAGACGGTCTATTTTTAGAGGCTACGGGAAGTATTGTCATGGATCGTATTCAACAAAAGGCCTACTGCGCCCTTTCCCCCAGGGCGGATGAAGATCTTTTCATAGAGTTCTGTGAGGACCTGGATTGTTTCCCCGTGGTCTTTACCGCCTACCAATCCGTGAATGAGGAACGCAAACCCATTTATCACACCAATGTAATGATGTGCCTGGCGGAGGATTTTGCGATTATCTGCCTGGATTGTATCGATGACAAAACGGAGCGAAAGGAGGTTGTAAACCACCTGAAAAAGGACGGCAGAAAAATTATAGCGATTTCTGAAGACCAGATCCGTCGTTTTGCCGGAAATATGCTTCAGGTCTTGGGGGCAGATGATAAGCGATACCTGGTCATGAGCAGCCAGGCCTACCGAAGCCTTACTCCCGATCAGATAAATGAAATCAATTCCTATTGCCCTATTGTCCATAGTCCTTTGGACACCATAGAAACTTGCGGGGGCGGTAGTGCCCGCTGTATGATGGCGGAGGTTTTCTTGCCTAGAAGGATGGCTGTTGGAAATTAGACCCAGAGGGGGAAATGAGTATTGCCAAGGCCTTTGGATTTGCAAAGAAGCAAGACGTCTGGCGCCCGGTTTAATACTAGCGATACGGCTGCCTGATTACCGTTTTCCATTTTTCAGGGGCGGCCCGTCGTATATCGGAAAGATAGATTTCGTGGTGTTTCCCCGTTCTTTCAAAACCTTTTTCGGCAATGGCATGGTGCACCTTTTCAATATTAGGTCCCTCTTCGGAAAAGGGTCCTATGTGTAATAGTTGAGCTGCTTTTCCTTCATGGAAAGAGGTGAACCTTATTTTGTCAAGGGCCTTGGGATTCTTTTTTTTTCGCACCTGTTCCAGGGCTTCCGCGACGAGTTCCTGGGTTATCAGTTCGGGCTGCATGATCATGGAGGTCCATTTCCATTCATCCTTGTTTTCCGGGTCAAATTGCGACATATCGTCCACCCACCAAAGGCCTTCAAGGGGCATAACCCCGTAATCTATTCCGATATCCCCTTTCTTTACCATGAATTTTAGGGTATAGGATACGGCATAGAGGGCTTCAACGGCCTCTTTGTAGGCCTTTGCCGTGTTAGGGTTTCCCTGCCCATCCACCATTAAAAAATTCATTTCGGGCACTTCCACGAACCCTACTGCTTTGGCTGAAGGTCCGTATAGATGCTTTAGTTGTTTTTTATAATCTATCTTTTCCATGATACCTATATTTTAGAAGTATTGTTATCAACGCTTGAAGTTCATTTTAGGGGTAGGTGTATTTCCGTGACCAGCTCATTGGGCTCAGTATCAAAAGGAGTATTCACATATCTATCAAAAATCTCGGTGTCCCTGAGTTCATGTTCGCTCTTAAGCAGCCATTCCTTAAAGATGAGACTATAGATAAGTGAAAAGTTTTCATAATTGCCCCTATGGGTAAACACCGCATATTTTCCTCCTTTCATTTCCTTTATTCCTATTTCCCCTTCCGGCTTTATTTCCTTTTGGATAGTAATACAGGCATTGTATTCGTATTTTTCATTTTCCGTAATCTCCGGATTGTCATAAGATATTCCGAGCATTTTGGTCTTTTCGTCCATTAGGTTTTGATGGGCAGCAAAGCGGAAGAGTTTGTCCCAGGCCTTACCTATCGGTTCGGACCCGTATTTTCCAAAGATCCGAACGAAAGCAATTTTCATGGGGGGTAGGGTTTTGATGGTTGGATTGAAATCAAAATTCACCTTCTCGGGTACATCCACGGTACGCGCGGATTTTTGGGGGTTATGCTTTTTCCGATAGGCGGTAGGGGAGAGCCCGAATCTTTTTTGGAACGCGGCACTTAGGGAGGACAAGGTATCGTAACCTACCATTTCTGAAATTTCGGAAATGGACGTATTGGAGAACCGAAGTAGTTGGGCAGCTTTCTCTATTCTCACCCGCTTAATATAGGTTCCCAGGGGCTCCCCCAAATAGGCCGATATAATTCTATGGAAATGATATGGGGAAAAGTCGCCGATAGTGGAAAGCTCGAAAAGCCGGAAGGGGTTGCCCAAGTTCGCCTGTATGTGGTTCAACACCTTATTGATGCGAAGAGCATAATCATCCCTAATGTCAGCTTTGCTGTTCATCTTACGCTTTTTATTCGTGAGACCCTAATTTTAAAAGCTATACGCGCATTGAAATTCGATGGTCGAACGAACCCCGACTTTTTGTCGGAGTCTTTGGTGGAGTACCCCTCCCCATAACTGTCGGGATTGGGCCGGTTCCTTTAAATGGATCCGTGGCTTACCCTTGGGTATACTGTCATTTACGACGCAAAAATCGCGTTAATTTTGGGAAGGTACTTTCTCAATCTTGCTTTTTTCAAGGTTTATGCCACTTCTAATGGAAGGTAGTGCGCTCTGCTCTTATTTTAGTATAATATTTTTAATGCTTAAGGCATCATAGTCTTTATTTGAGCAATCTTTTTTGTGGAATATTGGCTTATAATTCCATCTTAATTACTTAATCAATTGATTGACCAAAAGTCAATAAATTGTTGTCTGGGTCAAGCAGGGAAAATTCCTTTTGCCCCCAGGGTTTAGATTCCAACGGATCATAAGGGTGGATACTTGTTTTCTTTTTCAAAAGGGATCGATATAGTTCTTCGATTTCCATAGTTCGTATGTATACCTGGCCATAGTTTTTTTTGGGGTCAAGACCTTTGAACTCGAAAAAATGTATTTCTACATCATCTTTTCTAAGAATGAGATAGTGGCCATAATCAGAAGACTCTAAAAAACCTAATTCTTCTAGGTAATACTTTTTTGTCGCATCCTTGTTCCTCATAGGCAACTTTG
>JBCBSN010000274.1:0-5615 GCA_039819225.1 Bacteroidota bacterium
TAAACGCCAAGTCCTTCATATATGAAATAATCCCTTACCATTTCCTCTTCACCATTTAAGATTCTATCCAAAGGTTTCCCGTGAATATTTTCAGGAACCTCTAAATTGGCCAACTCCATAATCGTGGAAAAGACATCAAGATTACTTACCATTGAATGATTTATCCCGGAGCCAACATTGGGGCCAAGAATCCAAAAAGGCACCTGGGAACTGGGTTGGTATGGGAGCACCTTGCTGGTAAAACCGTGGTCTCCCAACATCCAGCCATTATCACTCATAAAAATGATATATGTACTTTCAAGAAGCCCCAATTCCTCGACCTTATCGAACAATATTCCCAAAAAATGATCCAATTCGGTAATAACGGCATAGTAGTCCCTTACATGGCTCTGAATGGCCAAGGAATCCGGGTATCCATACTTTGTGGCCTGGGTAAGGTTTCTTACGTTTTTCAAATAAGGTGCCTTGGATTCCAAATCGTCCAGACGATTCCGGGGAACCGGCATATTACTCACATTGTATAATTGCTTCGTGGAATCTTTTGCATCCCACATCAGTTCCCCGTTCATATGCGGGGTCTGTGGGCAATGAAATAGAAAAAAGGGTTTATCGGAATCTTCCTGGAGCTCCAAAAATTCGATCGATTTCAAAACACCATATTTATCTACGTGCATTTCCGGATGCACGGTATCCTTCATATTGATGACTCTCCTACCGTAATAGGTTCCGTTTCCCCGGAAATAGGAATAAAAATCGAATCCCAATTTTTCCGGTGCCTGCTTTATATGCCATTTACCGCTAAGTGCGGTGACATATCCAGCTTTCCGCAGGTAATCGGCCAAGGTTTTCTCGCCATTTTTCAGCGCGCTTCCCAAACCCAGCACCCCATTGGCACTTCCGTACCTTCCTGTCAAGAGGGCCGCCCTACTGGGACTACAGAGCGAGAAGGCCACATGGGCATCGGAAAACCGAAGGGCCTTTTTTGCCATACGATCCAAATTGGGGGTCATGATAATTTTGTTCCCGTTCACCCCAATGGCATCGTAACGCTGATCGTCAGTGTAGATTATGATAAAGTTGGGCAAGCCCTTTTTATCGGTTTGTTCATTTTGGTACTCCTTGCAGCCCCAAATTAGAACAAAAAACGTGTATAGTATCCGTAGTTTCGTCATTTTCCTAAAATGTGACATCAAAATCCAACGTCCCTCCAAAGCCTACAAGCGAGCCCATGGTCAAATTCCCTTATCCCGAAAATCAAAAGAAAACGCGTCTTTCCGATCAACATTCTTATATCTCATTCGTATACAAACCAGGCCGTAGCCCTACAGTCCTTGTTTGCTTTGAGTTGAGCCCAATGGGCACTGAATCCCTTGGGAAAGGAATATTCCAGTTCTTGGCCCGCCTTCAATTCAAAGGTTTTATATTCCACAGGTTCTTCCATATAATGGTTCACATGTAAAAGGAGCGTAACTTCCACATCCGTATCGGTACTTAATTTTAGGGTTTTCTTGTCGTAGCCGGTCATTAGATACCTATCCGAAAGTTCATTGGCATTTACTTTGGTGTCTTTCCAAGGCCCACCTTGGCCAATAGGTTTTCCAAAGCTCCATAAATCGTCTATTCCACCAAACCAAAGACTTGTGGCGCCATCCGCTGATGAATAAATATGTTCGGAAGGGACACTGCCTTGTTTTACCCCACTAAGCACCAATAAGCCGTTCCATGTGTTGAAATCAGAGATCTGTTTGCCATGGGTAGCCACGGGACGCATCATTTTATAAAGTGGCTCCTGCCCTACCTTGAAGAGGGGAAGCTCATAAAAAGTACCTGCTATGTTCGCCAGTTCGCGTTCCGATTGTACTTCCCGTACCACCCTTGTGGTACCGGACGGAAGCTTTTTACTATAGTCTCCATTTCCCTTGGGCAACCGCAATCGATACTCCTTGGCCTTTAGGATTATGGAGGCTTCGTCCTCGGACCAGATATCCTTCATTTCCAAGGCTCTCTTGGCCGTGGAATCCTTAATCCCCTGGACGAATTCGAAATCGAACTTGGCAAACTCAAATTCGTCCAAAAGTTTGAAGTTCCCCTCCGCTATATTCCCAGCAAAAACGCTCAGGTTAAAGTTGATCTTGTTGCTGTATAGCCTGGCATGCGAAACCTCACCCTTATAAGCGATGTCGGCCAATGCGGAAAACAACTCCTCCCCTTCGGCATCATCCTTTAACTCCGAGTCGGTAAAATGAAAGGCGGCGGTCAATCTAGCGGGAACGTTCGTTGACAAGCGGATCCATTCCGCCTCCATGTCCTTGTCGAAAATGTGATGTATATAGGCCCTTTTGTCCAGACGAAAGGTTTTGTACAACTGCCAATTGCCATCCCCGGAAGCGTCCATTTCCATAGTAATCTCAACGGTTCTGTCCCCATGGTTTTTGAGATGTACCATGCGATTGTCGAACCCGGCCATAAGATAGGGATCGGAAGATGTTCCGGGGGTTACCTCTTCATCCAACCAAATGGCCCCATACCCGGATGCGGGACCCCAATCCGAAAGTTGTTCCACATTTCCAAACCATAGATTGGACTGTGGTTGCCCGGCCAAGGGGTTTCCTTGGATACTGGTCTCGTCCGTGGCCAATACCACCTGATCGTTCCAGTACATAAAATCGGGGATATACCTTAAGTGGGAACCCAAGGGTCTAATACCTGCCGTATTGGATGCCGAAAAAGTCTCCGGAAAGTCATAGAACATCCCATGCATGTCCATCATCATCTGTCTGTTACCCACCGATCGTATTCTGGGCCATTCGGTGAACCACCCATGGGGAGGATCATTGTTGTAGGTAGCTTTGGGCAATAAATAGGTGGTCCATTTACCCTTGTCTAGCATTTTTAACCTGACCGACTTTTTGTCCCAACCAATTGCCCATAAGGGAGAATCTTCATTGGGAACAGCATGGATACCGTTCTTTGTGGTCACATCGGTATATTGCTTTCGTTCTAGAACAGTGAAGTTTTCTCCATCGAACTCTGCAAGGATACCAAGGTTTTCAGGACCAAAAATACCTTCCTTGTCCACTTTCCAACTGTCCTCCCATTTGTAATGCTTATTTTCCCAATCGTCATTTTTATGAGTGGTTCTACCTTCACTGGCATGCTCGCCATTATTGGATACTACCAATCTTCCTTGGCTTGTATATCCTCCCTTGCCGTGCCAACCCGGTAAGGGGTCATGAAAAAGCTTGTTTACCACAAGGGTATGTACGTTGAGCTCATATAACATCCCTTCCATGTCGTACATATATACCCAGTTTTCTGGGTCTTTTAGATGGCGCGCGTAGGCGTTCAACCTTCCTTCCATACGGGTATAGGGTACTACCCTTATGTTATCAAGACTATCAATAAGGTAAGGGCCTATCAATAATTGGTTCGATTCTTTATGAATCATTCGGGCGGTCGGGGTGCCTCCTATGCTACCTTCGAAAATCCGCATATTCAATGCCTTATCAACAATATAAAGCTTGTGCTCGCTGCCCTTGGGCTGATGCGCGGCATAATTTATCATATATAATTTACCGTTCCACTCGGCCAGGGCACCAATACCGCATTCGTTACCAAAACCATATTCTCCATTGATCCTTCCATGGGCATAGGTGGTCAAATGTGGATAGATACCACTAATTTTTCGTGTTCCTATAATGGAGGTTATTTCTCCGTCCCTTACCTCTACTATTGTCTCATTTTCCAGACTATCCTTTTCGGTGGCACATCCAAATAAGACTAATATTAGGGCTAATGGAATTACTGTTTTCAACATTTCCTTATTTAATTAGGTAGTATTTGTTAATTGACTACAATCCGGGGTAGGAAAAGATCCCTTGAAAATTCCTTTCCAAGAGATCTTGAATCAAACCAACTCAACGATTCTCAATACCCTGGATTTTGAGTAAGACCGGAATTTAGTAATATGTCTTCCGCCGGAATGGGCCATAAGTACATCCTGTTTTCATCAAATTCGTAGGATTCCAATAATCTGGCAAAGCCATTGGCTACAAGTTCATCTGGCTTTACATCTACAATACCGTCCTCATCGACTACTGGCAAAATCTGATCGTTGAACGGCCACTGTTCCCTATCCTGATCTTGAGGTGCGGGCAAGCCTACCAGGGTTTTTGCCAGCGCTCTTCCCGCGACCCTCCATCGCATTAAATCCTGAAAACGAAGACCGGCCTCGAACATCAGTTCTACCCTTCTTTCGCGGCGCAGTCTTGTCCTTAGGCCCGCTTGATCGGTCTCTGTGATTTCTGGGTAAACCCCGGAATTCCCGTACGCCCGATTACGGAGTTCGTTTAAAACATCCCGTGCCTCCCCCAGGTTTTCGTTCAATTCGATCAATGCCTCCGCATACATGAGCAGTACATCCCCATAACGCAATAGCATAACATTTGGGTCTGCTTGCCTATTATCCGCCCAGGATTGCTCTATTCCCTTTTTCCACACAAAACCGGTAAAGGAGGCGAAAATAGCGTTGGCCCGCGTATCGTTGTTACGTACCCTGTTTCCTGTTGTAGTCTGCAATACTTCCAAGGAATCCGGATGGGATTGGTAGATATAGCCGAGCCATTCCGTTTCCAATGCTACGATTGTTTCCGTCATCCGGGGATCTCTGTTTTCGAAGGGATCATGGGGGTCGTACAAAGGAGATTGGTCAATTGTTTGGCCGTCCGTACATTCAAAAATACCCATGGCCTCCCATGTTGGCATTATAGCCCCGAATCCACCGGCATTTCTTGTGATATGCCCACGGGCCCCGCCATTTTGATTCCAAGTAATGCCCAATTCAAAGGAATATGGGATAAAATATATAGGTTCCGGACTATCAGCACCTGCCTTGGTAAACATCGTGGAGAAATCCGGATCCAAACCATATGTGCCCGAATCTATAACTTCCTTGGCGGCATCCCTTGCAATGGCAAAATCTTCCATGTATAGGGCATATCTGGCCTTCATTCCCAAGGCAAAACCCCGGGTAGCCCTATTCTCATTGGAATCGGAAAGGAGTTCGGCGGCTCTATCAAATTCGGAATACATGAATGCCTTGACCTCGTCCAGCGGGGCGCGAACCACTTCAAAGGACTCTTCCACGGTAAGGACGGTAGTAATCAAGGGAACATGCCCAAACTTGGCCAAAAGTCGTCCATAAAAATAGGCCCGTATGGCCCGGGCTTCCCCCTCAATTCTGTCCAAACTCCCTTCGGCAAAATTGGATCTACGCTCTTCTACTTCCGCTAAAAGTGCATTTGCCGTTTTAATGGCCTCATAACCCAATACCCAAGTATTATTAAGTTCGGACGAGGTAGGGTTAAGGGTTGCCCTGGATATAGCATTGTTGATAAAGCCCCCGCCCCGATGATGGGAATCATCGTTCCAGGTTTTAATATCCTGAATCCATAACCTTTGTTGGTATAATGCATTCAAAGATATTTCAAATTCAGATGGCTCATTAAAGAATCCGTCCGTAGACACCGCAGTTTCTGGAATCTGGTCCAGGGGTTCACAGGAAACCACAAGCACTAAGAGGATACAAAATTTAAGAATTACATATTTCATAACTT
>JBCBSN010000275.1:0-5611 GCA_039819225.1 Bacteroidota bacterium
ATAAACTTTTTTAAGCATATACCCTACCGAACATGATTAAAACAAGTTTATCCGAAGGTGAAGCGGCCGCATACGTTTTCAATTTTATAATTAACATAAAATCAAATAATTATAAGGGTTTAAACGCATGAAAGGAGCAGACTATTTTGCACATGAAACGGCCATATTGGATGAAGGATGTAGTATTGGTCATGGAACTAAGATTTGGCATTTCTCACATATAATGAAGGACTGCACAATAGGTGAGAGGTGCAACATTGGTCAGAACGTGGTAGTTTCCCCAAAAGTTGTTCTGGGCAACAATGTAAAGGTACAGAACAATGTCTCCATTTATACCGGGGTCATTTGTGAAGATGATGTTTTCCTGGGCCCTAGTATGGTTTTCACAAATATAATAAACCCAAGAAGCGCAATAATTAGAAGGGACAGGTACGTACGGACCTTGGTGGAAAAAGGCGCTTCAATAGGTGCAAATGCCACTATTATCTGTGGAAACACAATAGGCCAATATGCCCTTATAGGTGCTGGGGCGGTCGTTACAAGGCCTGTAAAGCCCTACGCCCTATTGGTGGGCAATCCTGCTAGGCAAGTTGGTTGGGTAGGTGAGTACGGTCATAGATTGGAATTCAATGAAAAGAATAGGGCCATTTGTCCCGAAAGTGATCAGGAATACATGCTGTTAGAAGGCAAAGTAGAAAGATTGAAATAGAGAAACAGTCCTCAACGATGAAAAATTTTGCACTCATAGGTGCTGCTGGATACATAGCACCTAGGCATATGAAAGCCATAAAGGATACCAATAACAATCTGCTCACCGCACTTGATAAAGCGGACAGCGTAGGGATAATCGATTCTTATTTTCCAAAAGCCGATTTCTTTGTCGAGTTTGAGCGTTTTGACCGTCACATAGAGAAGTTGAAGTATGAAAAGAACCTTTTTCTGGACTTTGTTAGTATATGCTCTCCCAACTATTTGCATGACGCCCATATTCGCTTTGCCCTGCGTTCGGGGGCGGATGCCATTTGCGAAAAACCATTAGTGCTGAATCCATGGAATATAGATAAGCTTAAGAAGGTCGAAGAAAGTACGGGAAAGAGAATTTATAACATTTTGCAGCTTCGTGTACACCCAAGTATTATTGCCCTGAGACAAAAAGTGATGAAGGCAAAAAAGGACAAGAAGTTTGAAATAGATCTTACTTACCTGACTTCCAGAGGCCATTGGTATCATGCCTCTTGGAAAGGAGACTACAGCAAATCTGGTGGAATAGCTACTAATATTGGAGTTCATTTTTATGACATGCTTTCATGGATTTTCGGCAATGTGTTGAAAAACGTGGTCCATGTACATGAAAAGGATCGTGCAGCCGGATATTTGGAATTCGAAAACGCTCGTGTACGCTGGTTTTTATCCATAAATTCGGATTACCTGCCCAAGGATGTCAAGAAAAAGGGACAAACCACTTTTCGTTCAATAACCGTAGACGGTGAGGAGTTGGAATTTAGCGGGGGCTTTACAGACCTTCACACTATGGTCTATAAGGATATCTTATCAGGAAATGGATATGGCCTAGAAGCTGCAAGAACAGCTATTGAAATCATTCATGACATTCGAAACTCTAAACCAATTGGGTTAAAAGGGGAATATCATCCACTGGTTTCAAGTTAAGCCCTTGCCTTAAGTAAAAAAGTATGAAGATAGTTGCCATTATTGGTGCACGGCCCCAATTTATTAAACACTTCCCTTTTGAGTTGGCTTGTAGGGGCAAAATTGAACTTCTCACGATCCATACGGGCCAACATTATGATAAAAATATGAGCGAGGTCTTTTTTGATCAACTTAAAATGTCCCCGCCAGATTTTATGCTACATGTCGGAAGCGGTCCTCATGGCCTACAGACGGCAAAGATGATGATAGAAGTTGAAAAAATCTTCCAGGAGATTTTTCCGGATGGTGTGGTAGTATACGGGGACACTAATTCCACACTTGCCGGGGCATTGGTCGCCTCAAAGATGAACATTCCCATATTTCATATCGAGGCCGGTTTGCGAAGTTTTAATCGCCAAATGCCGGAAGAGGTCAACAGAGTGCTCACCGACCACATCTCAAACTTGTTATTCGTTCCTAGTACAACCGCAAAGGAGAACTTAAAGATTGAGGGGATTGAAAAAGGAGTCTGCGAGGTTGGCGATATTATGAAGGATTTGATATGGTATGTTTCCAAAAACGATTTAATCCCAAAGAATACTTCAAAACAGAGAGAATTTTATTACGCAACCATACACAGACCTTATAACACGGATGACAAACATAGACTAGAGCGTATTCTTAAAGCCTTAGATCAATTGGATAAGGAAGTCATTTTTTCCCTCCATCCAAGGACAAGAAATCTCGCCAGGTCCTATGGATTGGCTCTTGGGGCTTTTTCAAATATCAGGTTCATAGAACCACAATCCTATTTTTCAAATTTAGGTTACCTACAAAGTTGTGAAGGTCTGATAACCGATAGCGGGGGAATGCAAAAGGAGGCATTTTGGCTTAAAAGGAAATGCGTTACTATAAGGAAAGAGACGGAATGGAAAGAGACACTTGAGGGAAATGCAAATGTCCTGGTGTTCGAAGATTTATCAAAGACGCAAAAGGAATTAAGAAGCCGTCCGATTAGTTGGAACGAAACCTTGTACGGCGATGGCCGCAGTGCCGTTAAAATGGCGGATGCCATCCTTAAGTTTTTAAATCGAACGGTTTGTGACAAAATGTAAAACTCTTCTTGCAAGAGACGTTGTCCGCAATTGTTTCCACATAGATTTTTAGTTGTAATTTTAGGGCAAATTCTTTTATGCGCAAGACTATCGTTACAACCAGGGCACAAGAATCCACAAATGCCATTGAGCGCCTATACATTACGATGCGGCACTTGCTTAATAGAGGATTTTATAAACCTTCGGGAGTCTCCGGAGAGTCGCTTAAGAATGCCTTGTTATTGTTACGGCCGGAGATTTATGGCTCGGTAGCCGAAGAAAAGGCCGAATTGGACGGACTCATTTACGTGTTGGAACGTTTGCCTGCAGGTATTGAGCAATGCCGTTATATTAACCTTACCTCGGACGAAGGTCACGGCAAATCCCATTTCAAGGCTATAATCCCTCCTAAACGTCGGCGTAATTGCTATCGTATAGATGCCGAGCAAATGAATATTGAAATTACGCGGGGCCGATCGGACATTTATGATATCCTTACCCACCTTACCTTTCTTTTCATAGAATCCCAAAAAATCTGTCGTCGGGTACTCATTGAGGATACCGATCGTACTATACGGGATTGGGTAAAATTGGAGGAATCCGTGGGGAAAAAGAAGCTTTCCATTGCGGAAAGGGAAGTGGCCTTGATACATACTGCAAATATACTGGGGCGTTCTTTTGAAGAAATTCTGGATGTACACGAAAAGCTGTCTACCGATGAAAGACCCGAGCGTTTTATGGAAATTGTGTACTGGATGGGAAAGTTGGCCATTGACGAGGAAGTCACCGGGAACAAACGGACCATTACGTTCAGCACACTGCTGCGCGAACGTCTGGGACACCATATCCACGGGGAGCAATGGGCATGGACCATAAAGGATGGTATGGCGAAGCGTGGGCTTTTAGGGAGGCCTATTCATATCATAAGTGCCAATATGCACAGTGTAATGAACTCTCTTTTTGCCCAAAGTGCCTTAAGAAAGGAATTTCCAAAAAGTAGTGCCTTAGAAATCTTTGAGGCGCTTAGCCTTCCAGGAAATCAGGGCCTCAGGGACAAGGTTACCGCTTTGGCCAAAAAGAACGGAATGATTCTTATAGAGGACACCTCTGGCACAAATATAGACGTACAGATTTTTGATATGGCCCAATTGGGCAAGGATGCTTGTTGTTATCAACCGGTAAGGGATATCCCGGATGAGGAAAAACCTGTTATCTTTGTTATGGACTATGCCTTTGGTGAACAAGCCTATGAGACCATAGACGAGCTTTTGCGGCCTTATCGAGCAAGGAAAAAGAAAACCGTTTTTCTAAATGTGGCCTCTATTTCCATTATGGGCAAGGCCGGCATATTGGAAGGTGGCAAAGGGGATCTTATGATTCCATCGGCCCATATTTTCGAAGGCACTTCTGACAACTACCCCTTTAAGAACGAGCTCTGCAAGGAGGATTTTGAAGGCTTTGGACTAAAAACATGTGAAGGTACTATGGTAACCGTTTTAGGCACGTCACTTCAGAATAGGGACATTTTAAAATTTTTTCACGAGTCTACATGGAATGTAATAGGCTTGGAAATGGAAGGAGTGCATTATCAAAAAGCCATACAGTCGGCCTCCAGGATACGGAAGAGCATAAGGGAAGATGTAAAGGTGCGCTACGCCTACTATGCTTCGGACAACCCCTTGGAAACGGGCAGCACCTTGGCCTCGGGAGGTCTGGGGACCACCGGGGTAAAACCTACCTACCTGATTACGGATCGCATCTTAAAACAGATTTTCAACTCATAACACGAAATGGCGGACAAACAACCAGCAAACCAACAAAACAGCCCGGATGAAATAGACCTGGGACAGTTGTTCCAAATGATAGGGAGGGGCTTTCAACGTCTTTTCGAAGCTTTTCTTAGGGTGTTTCTTTACCTTAAGAAAAATGCTCTTGTCCTGATTGTATTGGCGGTGTTGGGATCGGCCATAGGTATTGGCCTTAATCAGATTGTTACCAAAAAGATGAAGACCGAGGTTATTGTAAAACCCAATTTGGAAAGCAAGAATTATTTGTATGACGTGATTAGTGAAATCCAGGCCAATATAAGGGCCAAAGACAGTTCTCTGATCGCTTTGCTGGGAACAACGGAAGAGAATCTAAAAAGTTTTAAGGTAAGCATAGAGCCTGTTGAGGAAAGAAGAAGCGAACGGGAATTGGGGGATCAGCTAAAATATTTACAGACCCTACAAAATTTTCAAGGGACAGAGATTGTACGTGATGTTATTAAGACCGAGATTTTGAATAACAGCACCTTAAATCATAGGATTACCTTTTTTTATAAGGATACCGAAAACGGACACAAGTTTGCCAAAAGCCTAATGTCCTATATCAACTCCAACCCCTATTTTGCGGAGTTAATCGAGGTGTATCGTGAAAATGCCAAGGAAAGGATGGCCATGAATGATAAATTACTCGGGCAATTGGACAACCTAATAGCCAACTACTCTAAAAACATAGCCAAAGAGGACAACCTTTTGAACGAAGGTAAAATAGTATTGGACAACGGAGAGGAAACGGATATTAAAGGACTTTTTGAACTCAAAAACGACTTAATCCGTGATTCGGAGCGAAAAAGATTGGAATTAAAGGAGCGAAAGGAGGCCATTAGCATCATTAACTTCGGAAGACCCCAACAAGTCCAGAAAGTCTTTTTTGGCAAGAATATTGTTTTAATTCCTACCATCCTGATAGGACTTTTCTTTTTGTGGTCTATAATCAGATATTTGAACGGGAAGGCATCGGAAATTGCAAAATAATCTCAAAGATTTCCTTTTATGAACATTTTGATTACAGGTGGAGCGGGCTTTATAGGTTCCCATGTAGTACGT
>JBCBSN010000276.1:0-5551 GCA_039819225.1 Bacteroidota bacterium
GATAATCAACTGTTGGATTTCTTTAATAGATTAGCTGATTGGAAAATAGCGGATTACAAAAATCAAGCCGTTGATTATTGGTTCATTTGGCTAATAAAAGTTAAAAAAGGAGTGATTTACGTCGAAAATGGAAAATAAGACTTTTACTGAAGGTAAACGATATCGTGACAAATCCTTTTAGGACCAAAATAATATACATCCTTTCGAAATAATTAAGATGGGTACTTAAAAATTTATGAACCTAAAACCTCCGACATCCATTTAAAGCACTTGGATATCTATATTCCTCAATGAAAAAGTTTGTTCTGTTATTTGTTATCCTAGGAATAACCTTAACAAAAGCCCAAGATACCGGAGAAGACAAATTGGGTGCATGGTATATGTATTTTGGGATGAACAAGATTTCCGAAGATTGGAGCATCCATTCCGAAGCCCAGTTCCGTTTTTATGAGATTGATGACAGCTTTAATCAATTGCTATTGCGAACCGGACTTAACTACCACATAAACGAACGGGCCATTGCCACTGGAGGGTACGCCTTTATTGCCACAGACCCAACTTTTGAAGGCGATGAAAACCTCATAAACAAAATCACGGAACACCGTATTTTTCAGCAGTTCATCCTCCTGAACAGTGTTGGCAAGGTCACTTTTGAACATCGGTATCGATTGGAACAACGTTTTATCACGGTCGATGATGTGGTAGACGACTCCTTTACCGAACATAGGACCCGCTACCGGCTTCAGGTCACCGTACCTCTTACAAAACTGTTCTTTTTAAACTTTTATGACGAGGTATTCATCAATTTACAAAACAACATTTTTGACCAAAATAGACTTTATGGGGCCTTAGGCATACGGCTTTCAAAGGCAAGTTCGCTGCAATTGGGGTATCTCAAAAACCACTTTAACACCATTAATTTTGATCGGCTACAGTTTGGGGTCTTTATCAATCCCGATCTTAGCAAGAAAAAATCTAAATGAGTTCCCCATCCCCCGGTCTAAATTCCTCTAAAATTCAAGGGCTTTTTTAGGCATTATTGGAAATGTAGGGCAAAAAGCTTCCTTTTACCTTTTTGCTGCCCAAAAAGTTAAGGTATCCGTAACAATGTCCCTATAGTAGGTTTTTGAGCGAAAAACATGATAAATATCAGGCAATACAGCTTTAGATCTGGACTAATTTTGCAACTTCAAATTGCAATGCATGGCAACCAGAAACATTTGCCTTACCCTGACTCTTTTTTTAAGCTTGACCGTTTTTTCACAAAGTAACCGCGATGAAATTCTAGGTACCTGGCTAGTGGCTTCGGGCACCCATAGGGTTTCGAATAAAATCTCGATCCCTACCATTGGCATTTTACGGTATTATGAATTTTTGCACCACTATGAACTCTCTTTTTTCAGAACCGGGATTACCTATCGTTTCGGGCCCAAGGTATCCGCTACGGTAGGGTACGGGTTCTTAAATTCCGAGCCCTTTATACAAAGTCAGGAGGCCAGGGGGGCCTTTTATCAGAACTGGCTCTATGAACAACTTACTCTCAAGGATTCCTTTGGAAAGCTGAAACTGTCCCATCGCTATCGCTTGGAAAGCAGATGGATTCATACCCCGGAGGGGACCAATCTCAGGAACAGGGTGCGTTATAGGGTAAAGGGTATTTATCCTTTAGGGCAGGATTATTTTATTAGTGCTTCCAATGAAATATTTATTTCGCTCCAGGCCCCCTTATTCAACCAAAATAGGATGCATATTGGCGCAGGACGTGTTTTTACTCCTTCATTAAAACTGGAGGTAGGTTTTATGAAAAATCATTTCTCTACGGCAAACTATGAGTATTTGTTCGTAGAGTTCTCCTTTAAGACCGATTTACGTAAGAAAAACCGATCCTAAAGGTCGTTCAACAAAAGGACAAAAGCGTATCTTTAGGAAAGTTGTGACAGGCATGCCCGACAAAGCCCTTAAACATATGCAATGAACCTTCAAAAAGTTACCTTTACCAATAAAAATGGAGAGATCTTAGTGGGGCGGTTGGAACTACCGGCCGATCAACATCCCCATAATTTTGCCCTTTTTGCGCATTGTTTTACATGCAATAAAAATCTTTTGGCGGCAAAGAATATCAGCAGGGCATTGACCTCCAACGGATTTGGAGTCCTTCGCTTTGATTTTACGGGTCTTGGGGAAAGCGAGGGTGACTTTGCAGATACCAATTTCTCCGGAAATGTGGAAGACTTGTTGGCAGCCACCGACTTCCTTGCACAGAATTATACGGCGCCCACCTTGCTCATTGGCCATTCCCTGGGAGGGGCAGCGGTGATTTTTGCCGGGGCTCAAGCAACCTCGGTAAAAGCTGTGGCAACCATAGGGGCACCTTCCAATCCCAAACATGTAAAACACCTGCTCAAGGGTAATCTGGAGGAAATAAAAACACAAGGCAAGGCTACGGTGAACCTTAGCGGCAGGGACTTTACCATAAAAAAACAATTTCTGGAGGATTTGGAAACCAAGTCTTTGCCGGATACCGCTAAAAAAATGCGCAAAGCCCTGTTACTAATGCATTCCCCTCAGGATGACACCGTAGAAATAAAAAATGCCGAGGAAATCTATATGGCCGCCCATCATCCTAAGAGTTTCGTATCCTTAGATGGTGCCGACCATTTGTTATCCAGCAAAAGGGATTCCCAATATGTGGGCCAGGTCATAGCCGGATGGGCATTGCGCTATTTAGAGATAAAGGACGAATCAAACCGTCCAAGGACCAAACATGACGTAGTTGCCAGTTTGAGTGTAGAAGATGGTTTTACCACCCCCATGAAGGTCGGAAACCATTATCTTACTGCGGACGAACCACTGGATGTTGGGGGCAATGATTTTGGCCCGTCCCCCTATGAATTGGTCTCGGCCGGACTTTCGGCCTGTACAGCCATGACCATACAAATGTATGTGAAACGCAAAGGTTGGCCATTGGAGCATGTAGAGGTTCACACCTCCTATAGCAAGGACCATCTTCAGGATTGCGAAAACTGCGAATCCGATAACGCCAAAATAGATACTTTTCACCGGGAAGTGAAATTGCAAGGCGACTTGGACGAAAAGCAAAAGACTAGAATTATGCAGATCGCGGATAAATGTCCAGTACACCGCACCTTGCACAGCGAGACCCAAGTAATTACGGTTTTGGTCAACAATAGGCAGTAGCAGTAAGCAGTGGAATTTGGTTGTAGTTTGTTATTCTTGGTACGCTTTAACGGTTTAACAGAAACCATGAACTACGAACAACGAACTCCAAACCTTGAACCAAAAAAATGCTAAAAAGCAAGATATACGATATATCGATAACTGGAAAGTATTACTCCTTGCTTCTTCCCGAAGATATGGTAAAACCCTTTTTGGATCAGGGCCTTAAACGAGTAAGAGCAAAAGCCACCTTTCAGGATAAGGAAATCTCTTTTCACGCGGCCATCCAAAAGATAAAGGGAAACTACGTTATGATGTTCGGGAAGCGCTACCAAAAACAATTGGGTATTTATCCGAATGATTATTTTAAGTTACAGTTCTTTGTATACCTCTAAATACGGGGTAGATGTTCCTGAAGAATTTGAAGCCGTACTCTTAAGCGACCATGAAGCCGAGAAAATCTTTGAATCGCTAACGGCTGGCAAAAAAAGGGGGATTATTTATACCATTGCCCGCTACAAAAATTCCCAGACCCGAATCGACAAATCCATTTTACTCTGCGAAAATCTAAAACGGGGCATCCGCGATCAACGAGATTTACTGAAACCGCTCTAGGGCCTGTTAACACAAAGAAGTGATTTTAAAGCTGCTTCCAAACCCCTCTCGCCTCCACCGATCAACGTCTGGATCAGCACACAAAGTATGGGAATAAAGCTAAAAAGTCATTTTTATGGCAAATTGAAAAACGTTGCATAAGTTCATTGATTAACTTTACGATTAATTTAAAAAACTACGTAAAAATGAAAAGGATAAAAGTACTTGCGCTGGGGCTTTTGCTAACGGTTTCTTTTAACTGCAAGGAAGCTAAAAAAACAGAGGGTCCCGAAGGGACGGAAGCGAAAAACGAACTGTCCCAAAAATTCAGTTTGGTAAAGGATTCTACTAAGGTCGGTTTCACGGCATACAAGACCACTGAGAAAGTGGCGGTCGGCGGCAAGTTTACCAAAATTGATATTACATCCACACAAGAAGGAAACTCTGCATTGGAAGCTTTAAACGGTACCAAGTTCAGTATTCCGGTAAGTAGCCTATTCACTAACGATGCTACAGGGGTCAGGGACCCCAAGATTTTGGAGTTCTTTTTCGGTGTTATGAAGAATACGACATTAATTACCGGCATCTTCAAGGTCTCCGATGACAAAACCTGCGCAATTGACATAACCTTGAACGGAGAAACCAAAAGTATTCCTTTAAATCATAAAATGTTAGGAGACCAATGGTTGGAGTTCAACGGAGTAATGGATTTGGAAAATTGGAACGCCCTAGATGCCGTATCCTCGATTAACAAAGCTTGTGAAATATTGCACACGGGAGCAGATGGGGTGAGCAAAACCTGGAGCGAAGTTGCCGTAAATGCCAAGGTACTTCTTAAGCAAGATTAGTTTTCCCTTCCCCAGGACCGATACTATTCCAGGAGCCCTTACCTATTACATTAAAAGATGTTATGTATGGTAAGGGTTCTTCTATATTAGAAATCTCCTGAGAGTTAAGGCCCTGGAGTTTACGCCTGTGTCCTTCCCTTATAGTTTTGACTTCCAAAGATCCACTCAAAACATCGAATACATAATACCATATTATAGAAGAATAATTATTTACGATTCTAAATAAGTAGAATAGACATATTCATATAAAGTTTTACTTTAAATTATACGAAACTGCCTATATTGCGCTTACTTCAGATTTCAGATTCCTACAAACTAATCAAATTGGACTTGTCCCCGATATCCTTTCCATTTGACTTCAATAGAAACATTCATTTAATTGACATCTGCCTCCATATTTGGGAAAAGAGTAACATTTTCCATTATTTTTGATGTTATAACTTTTTTCCATGAACCCTTCGGCTTCCGGTTGGATAGAAAAATTTGGAGACCTTATCCAGAACGGCAAATGGTGTCCCAAGAATTTTGACGAACTCTACGGAGAGATGAAAAAGACGGGGCTCATCTATGGGATAAACGTGCGCACCGTACCATTTATTAAGCCGGAATATGAGCTTTCCCATGATGAGAATGCGAAGATAAACCTGCTGTCCGCATTGTATTTTACCTACCGATTAGAAAGACAGGATAAGGATTTTAGTGTTTTTCTAAACTGCATATTCGATTTTTACACCTTTTTGGATATAGGGAAAACGTCATTTTTGGCCAAAATCGTAATGGGTAAAAAGACCTCTTCCCAGTTAGAGAAACTCATGGACTCCAGGATATACCTAGAAGACAATCTTATTAGCAAGACTTTCAACAGCATTATCACCAATTCTCTTTTGTTCATAGATGTTTTAACATTTAAGAGGCACCTCCAGGGCATGGGC
>JBCBSN010000277.1:0-5524 GCA_039819225.1 Bacteroidota bacterium
GGTTTCCGGGCCAATGGTATTGTCGAAAAGCATTCCAAACCGCTTCTGAAAAACCTTGTACCCTTTTATTCAGGTTTTCATTCGCCATATGCAAGAAATGTTCGGCAAACAAAACCAAATCCTCAAATCGTTCCTCCAAAGAAGGAATCTGTATGGAAAACTCGTTGAGTCTATGATAAAGGTCTTCCCGAAAATCCCCATTTTGTACGGCAAGTAATAAATCCTCATTGGTCGCGGAAATTATCCGAACGTCTACACGAATTTCCTGGGTGCTACCTACCCGTTTTATCTTTCGTTCCTGTAACGCCCTTAATAATTGTATCTGATTTTCATAGGAAAGATTGCCAACCTCATCCAAAAACAAGGTTCCCCCATTGGCTGCTTCAAAATTACCTGTTTTGTTTTCTATAGCTCCGGTAAAGCTTCCTTTAAGGTGACCAAAAAATTCACTGGCCGCCAACTCTTTGGGAATGGCCCCGCAATCCACGGCCACAAATCTGAAATCTCGGCGTTTGCTTTGATTATGAATGGCCTTGGCAGCTACTTCTTTCCCCGTTCCACTGTCTCCCGTAACCAAAACGGACATATCTGTAGGTGCCACCAACCGTATGTAATCCTCTAATTTCTTGGAAGCCTCACTGACACCTTTTAGGATGTTTTGATCAACTTCCTTTTCCCCATCCTCGTCCCTGCCCTTACTTGAACCCGATGCCAAAGACACTTCCCTTATCTTTTTGGGAGGTCTGGCCTTTAGCGCGCTTTTAATGACCATTAGTATTTCTTCGGGGGTAAAAGGCTTGGAAATATAGTCAAATGCCCCTTGTTTTATGGCTTTTACCGCCGTGCCCACTTCTGCATATCCGGTCATAAGGATTATGGGCACATTGGATCCTAGGGAGCGGAAGTCCCTTAAAAGTTCAATTCCATTGCCATCCGGGAGCCTAAGGTCCGTTAAAATGGTATCGTATGTTGTAGCCTGAATTTTTTTTATTGCATCTGTAGCCTTAAAACAGGTATCTACCGTATACCCCCGTTTGGCCAAAAAACGTTGTAGCATTTGGCAAAAAGCAGCATCATCCTCAACAATCAAGATGTTCGACATGAAAAGTCCCGTATGCTATACATACGTAAAAATCACCTTAGGCGATTATTCGTTTTTCTAAAATAATCATAAAGAATTTTTATTGTTCGATAAAATACGGAGCACCCTGCACTTCTATACTTAAGAACCCAAGGTCTGCTTCAAAACGAAAAGGGACGATACAATGAACGCCCCTTTTCTACCAAACCAACTTGATGCAAAACAAATAACATCCGTTATTTACATTTCGATCCAGTTACCACTCTCATCAGCATATAAAGTTCCGGATGTCCCATCTTCCAGGGAAACTTCCAGCTTATACTGTTTAGATCCATTAACGTAGGCTTTGTTTATCGTAGCAGTCGGGTAATTCGTAGCTACGGCGGCGGTTACCGCTTCGGGCAGTTCAGCAATATCTATTTCGGAAAAATCCTCTTGTGGGACTACAACCCCATTAACATCGGCCGGAGTCCTTTCCGCGGTATCCTGGGCTATTGCCGCTAGACTTCCAAGGGATAGGGCCATAACAAAAACTAATTTTTTCATGATTTTTAAATTTTAGATTTCACTTCGATTCATTTACGTATAGAAAAAACAATACCATAATGGTTGAAATCATAAGTGTTTGATTTTTAATAAATTGAAAAGAATTGAAGAAAACAAAGTGTATAAATGTGGGTAGCGGATTTGCCTAATGTGTAAAAGGTATACGCAATCCCAAGAGTTTGTTCGGGAAGACCAACGGATACCGAAATCCAATAAATGGTATTAAAACCCAGGGCTGGCCCTGGACCCAATATAAGGAACCTACCCAAGGGTCAGGGTATTCGACCCAAGACCCCGACATAAAGTCGGGGTTAGTTCGACCTTCGCATTTCAATGCTCCACCAAAGGCGGATTTTGAAATGCGGGTCTTACTAATAAAAAAACCCCTGGCGGACTATACCAGGGATCAAACCAAACTAACCAACCATTGTCATAGATGAGAATTAAGGGTGGTACTGAAGACAGTTTTAATCTATAGATTCAGCCAGTTCCCTTGGGCATCGGAAAACAACTCCACTTGTTGTCCATCCTCCGTAGTAACCTCCAATTTGTATTGGGACTGCTCGTTTACATAGGCCTTTGTAATTGAAGCTCCGGGATGTGCAATTTCCAAGGCCGCAGTTATGGCCTCAGGTACATCCGTCAAGGCAACTTCATTAAAATCGTCCTGAGTTTCCGCCACCGTAATGGAAGCATCATCCAAGCCGGAAGCCCCGTGGGCAATAGCAGTTATAGTTCCGAGACACATGACAGCGGCCAACATCAAATTTTTCATTTCTGTGTTTTTAAATTAAACTTCCTTGTTACCGCTGTAACCAATGACAAAATGATGCCAGCCTCTAATTGCCATCTTTTGAATACATAACCAATTGAAAAACAGATATTTGAATTTAAAGGAGAAGCTTTATTGTTGTGTAGCAATGTGTAAAAGCATTATTGGGATGTGTAAGGTTTACACACCTGATGCCTTCTTTTTTAATTATTGAAAAACTGAGAAAAATTAGAATTGTTCCTTATAAACCACCGCCCTGATGCGAGTCTTTCAATAAATCATTTACGGTCTTTACGGGATTAAAGGTCGCCAGGGGCACTTCCACAAAAATAGTATTCCAAAAGGCCATGGCACCGTTCCAAAGGCCTGGAAGTTCCAATGCCTTTAAGGCTTTACCATCCTTGGTTTTTTCCGAGATAAAGCCCTGTTTTGAATCTACAAATCGGAGCAGATCGTATTTTCTTCCGGAATGGTCCCGAACGCCGCAGACCAGATCTACGGGATTAAAATGGGTGGCATTCCGAAGTATGGAAGCCTGATCCGGATTTGACATATCCACTTGGGCCGACTCTATAATCTGTAGGGAAACATTGTTCTGCCCATCCCGTATCCAAAAAGGGCCGCCCCCGGGTTCTCCCTCATTTTTTACCATGCCACATATCCGGATCGGCCTATTTATCCTTTCCCTAAGTACCGTTGTCTTTTTGGACATGTCCCAGGCTTCAAAATCGCCCGAAAACCTTACGTTAAGTTCCTCTACAAGAAAGTTCTTTATTTCCAAAACCTCGGCCTGGGAGAGGGTATCCTTTTCAAGGGATCTGGCATGGGCAAAGGCCTTTTCCTGAACCTCCAATAAAATACCCCCTAATATTTTTTTACTATTGGATACTTCCTCTAGGACTTCGGGAACCACAACGTTATCAATGTTTTTGATAAAGATGATGTCCGCATCCTGCTCGTTGAGATTCGCAATAAGGGCCCCGTGCCCACCTGGCCTAAAGAGCAGGGATCCGTCACCGTTTCGAAACGGATTATTTTCCATATCCACCGCTATGGTATCGGTAGCCGGTTTTTGAAAGGAGTACCCCACTTCAAACGTGGTTTTTGTTTTGGAGCCAACGCGATTCTTAACGGCATTGAATTCCGTATTGAACATTTCCCCATGCTGGGGGGAGATGGTAAAGTGCAACTGGGCCGTATCCTGGGTTTTCCCATATTGGGAAGCCTCTACCAAATGTTCCTCAAAGGGTGTGGCCACAAAATCCCCATAGTTATGGAAAGGCAAAAGACCTTTGGGGTAAAATCCATAGTTAAGGGCATTTTCCCCTAACATTTCCGAAACAAAGGAGAACATTTCTTCACCCTTGGAGGTCGCTTCTTCGCCCTTTCGCTCCAGCCGGCCCTGTACCACCCCATAAAACGGAAAACGCGTTAGGCCCTTGGAGAACTTTTTTATATCCGTGTCCCCTGTTCGATTCAAATAATCGTCCAAACTTTCCTTTTTGGGGTCATAATCTTCCAAAAAATTGAACAGTGCCTTGAACATCCTGGAGGCCGCCCCAGAAGCAGGGACAAATTTCAAGGGCGAAAGTGATTTGAGCTTACTTTCAAAGTTTTGGATCAGGGTTTTTTCGCGCTCTACTGTAAACTTGTGTATCCCATTGTCCACAATGGCCGCCCTTTCCAAATGCACAAAGGGAATTCCCTCTTGAAACGTCGCTATTTGCTTTTCAACGGTTTCCTGGGAGATTCCTTTATCCTTAAGCTGTTCTAAATCTTTATCCGAAAACTGTATCATGGGTTCAATAGATTATCAATATGTTGTATAGCGGTGGCCAACCGCAATTTTTGATTCCCTTTAAGCACTACAAAATTACGATTATATTTTTCCAAAGCAGCCCGAAAATGGGAAAACATAAGTGCTCTTTCGTTAGGCTTATCACGCAAATCGTCCGCTATCCACGGCACGTCTATTTGGGCCAAAAAATAGAGGTCATACGTGTTCTGTAAAACACATTTCTCCAGTTGTGGAGGACAATAACCCCCAAAATAGGTCTCGGAATATACCTTGGTCTCCAGAAGATCCGTATCGCAAAAAAGAATTTTGTTCGCTTTTTCCGTCAGTTCGTTTTCGGATTTCATTTGGCCCCGGGCTATAGGCATCAAATCCCGGGTTTCACAAATCTTATGTTCCCTATCCCATTTGTCCTGAAGATATGTCCGGGCGTACTCCGGTACCCAAACCGTATTATAATGGTGGCCCAATTGTTGGGCCAGGGTGGTCTTTCCGGTGGATTCCGGGCCAAACAACACTATCTTAATAATGTCCGAGGGCTTCTGTTTACATTTTTCTTCCATGAAAAATAACCGAAAATAGCAATAATGGTGAGTGCCAAAAACAGCAGGGCGCTAAAAACCAATCCTTTATAGGCGTATAAGGGTATGGTTATGATATCCCCTACAATTAAATAGAGCCAATTTTCCAATTTTTTTTTTGCCATAAGCCACATGCCCACAAAGAACAAACCCGTGGTAAAGGTATCCACATAGGCGGTCCAAACGTTAAATCTGTCCGTAGCCCAATATACCAAGGCAACAAAAACCAGAGCTCCCACAAACAGGATAATGGCCCATTTTTTCTCCTTGGCATTAGTAAGGGTTATGGGTACAAAATGGGTTTCATCAACCTTTCGGGTCCAGAGATACCACCCCAGGATACTCATGACAAAATAATACGCATTGATGAGCATATCTCCCAAAAGCCCATAAAAGAACAGAATGTACGTTGCAATACCCGTGGCCACAATCCCCGTGGGATACACCAATATATTTTCCCTTTTGGAGTACCATACACTGAACAGTGAAAATACAACACTTACGAGTTCCAGCACTACAATATGAGTATCTACCCCTCTATATTGGGCAAAGATCCAGTCAAAAATGAGGCTCATAGGCACTTCGGTCCGATTTTACAATCTTCATATACAGTAATCCCTTGTCCATAAGTTCAAAAGCCTCCCTGATTTCGGTATGCAATATACGCATCACTTGATCGTAATCCCCATAGACCTGTGTGCTAAGCGGGTTCTCCAAAATGGTAAGTCCGGATTCCCGCATTTTTTTTA
>JBCBSN010000278.1:0-5522 GCA_039819225.1 Bacteroidota bacterium
CTTTTAAGCTTGTCATAAAATCTATTTGGAAACCTATAACAAATACAGTAACCTATAGTACTCATCCACTGATTTTTCCCAGGTGAAACGCATCTTCTTAGCGGCGGCCTGGATCCGTTTCCATTGGGGTTGATCGTTCTGGAAAATATCCAGGGCCTCATCGAAGCTCAGAATCATATTCTTTATTTTCTCATCGTAGGTATCACCATCAAAACCAAATCCGGTACGCAAATGTTCCACGGTATCCTTTAGCCCCCCCGTACTATGCACCAAACAGGGATTGCCGTTACGCATGGCCAACATTTGGCTTATGCCACAAGGCTCGAACAAGCTGGGCATAAAATATAGGTCGGTCTCTAGATACATGGAGTCGATAAGGTCCTCGGATTGGCCATTGGTAAAGATAAAATTTCGGTGTTCATAGCTCAGCCCTCGAAAAAGCTCCTCATACTCAGGTGCCCCTGTGCCCAAAAGCATGAATATCCCATCTACTTTCTCCAATCTTTTGAGAATTTCAACAAAGGCCTCGGGCGAACGTTTAAAAAAATAGAACTTTTGTTCCGTCAACCGGGCCACACTGGCTATAATGAACTTGGGCTTGTCAAAAACCATATCCATGACCTTTTCCCCGGTATGGGCCAGAAAATCGGCCTTGTATTTCTTGGACTCCATCTGTAACCATCTAAAAAGGGCCTTGACCGTATTGCGATAGATGTTACCCTTTTTTGCCGTCCGGATGTTTTTGTAATTGGAACCGTTCAAGATTCCAAAAAGCCTACCCTCATCATCAGCCTCGCGAAGATCGTCCTCTAGTCCTTCACCGCCTATGAACTCGGGTGGGGAACTGGGCAAAAGTACATCCTCCTTGTATGAGGGGGATACCGTATGTACCGCGTCCGAAAAACGTATGCCTAAAGCCATAAGATTAACGCAGTCCCGATACCTATAGTCCATAAGCCTTTTACGATCTAAGGGAATGTCGGGAAACCAATTTTCCAAGGAAGCGTAGTTATCCGCAAAGGGTCGTATTCCCTGAATAGCCAAATTATGAATGGTATATACGAAACGTATTTCCTTTAACACGCCATAACCAGGATGATAGGCCCTTAGAAAGGCCATTAGGCTGGAATGCCAGTCATGCATATGTACAATATCCAGTTTTCCAAAGGCCCCTTGCTTTATGGCTTCGGCAACAGCCGTGCAAAAGATGACATACTTGATAAAATCCGTGTAAAAAGGCTGTACCGGATTATTGTGATAGATATGGGCAATGTCCCCTGCTTCTATCTCTGGGTGATGGACAACATAGTGGTGCAGGTTGGTATACTCCTTTTTCGGGGTCACCTCGTATAGTTCGGCGGCGTAAGTGGTGCCCCTTAGCGGAAAGGTCAGGTGCATCTTTAGGGTGGCACCAGTGGTATGGAGCCTGGAATATGAGGGGACCGCTACATGGACCGTATCCCCTCTTTCTGAAATCTGTCGGGGGACGTCGCGGACCACATCGCCCATGCCCCCTGCCTTACAGTGGGCTATGGCATCGTTCTCCGCGGCAACAAATAGGAAGTTGTTCATGCTAATTGATTTAATGTAAAAGATACTGATTCCGCATTAGATTTCTAATGACAAAAATCATAAACTGCAAATAAAAAGCCCTCCGCAAAACGAAAGGCTTTTTGTACGTTAAAAAAAGGCAATCATTTCACCTTAAAGGCCTTTTCCCTTGGATAATAGGCCACATCTCCCAATTCTTCCTCTATACGGAGCAATTGATTGTACTTTGCCATACGGTCCGATCTGGAGGCAGAGCCCGTTTTGATCTGCCCCGTATTCAGGGCAACGGCAAGGTCGGCAATAGTGTTGTCCTCGGTTTCACCGGAACGGTGGCTCATTACAGAAGTATAACCTGCATTTTTGGCCATATTCACCGCAGCAATGGTCTCGGAAAGACTTCCTATTTGGTTCACTTTGATCAAAATGGAATTGCCTATTCCATTTTCAATACCTCTGGATAGCCGCTCAACATTGGTGACGAAAAGGTCATCTCCTACCAACTGGACCGTTTCGCCCACTTTTTGGGTCAGGAGTTTCCAGCCATCCCAGTCGTTTTCGTCCATCCCGTCCTCAATGGAGATTATTGGATATTTGGCACAGAGTTCCGCCAAATACTCTGCCTGTTCCTCGGAGGTACGTACGGCTCCTTTATTCCCTTCAAAAAGGGTATAATCATATTTGCCATTTTCATAGAACTCTGCAGAGGCACAGTCCAAGGCGATCATAATATCCTCCCCAAAGGCATACCCTGCTTTTTCAACGGCCTTGCCTATGGTTTCCAGAGCATCCTCGGTGCCGTCCAAGGTAGGCGCAAAACCTCCCTCGTCCCCAACAGCCGTGCTTAAATTTCTGTCGTGCAATACTTTTTTTAGATTGTGGAAAACCTCGGTCCCCATTTGCATAGCATGGGAAAAATCCTTGGCCTTCACCGGCATGATCATGAATTCCTGAAAGGCAATAGGAGCGTCCGAATGAGAGCCACCATTGATAATGTTCATCATGGGAACCGGTAGGGTATTGGCACTTACGCCACCCACATATCTATACAAGGGCATACCCAATTCATTGGCGGCAGCCTTTGCCACGGCCAGGGAAACCCCCAAAATGGCATTGGCTCCCAATTTTGACTTATTGGGCGTACCATCCAAAGCGATCATAGTCTGGTCAATGGCATTTTGCTCAAAAACGGACATTCCCAAAATCTCCTCGGAAATCACGGAATTCACATTATCCACCGCCATGGTTACTCCTTTTCCCATAAATGCCTTGCCCCCATCACGCAATTCAACGGCCTCGTGTTCTCCGGTGGACGCACCACTGGGAACAGCAGCCCTACCTAGGACACCATTCTCCGTAATTACGTCTACCTCCACGGTAGGATTCCCCCTGGAATCTAATATTTGTCTTGCATGTACACTAAGGATGATACTCATTTGATTCTTCTTTAAGTTTGCATTCTTTTTGAAAGCGCAAAGATACGAAACGGGCCGCTTATCCTGCAGTCTACAAGAGCAATAATCTAGGTGAAATAACGATAACTTAATCTATATTTCTTGAGGTGAAACGGACTTGATCATCTCAAAAAATTGATCAAAAAGATAATCTGCATCATGAGGTCCGGGACTGGCCTCAGGATGGTACTGAACGGAAAAAACATCCCTATTCTTCATGCGTATACCGGCAACGGTCTGGTCGTTGAGATGAACATGGGTAATTTCCAAATCGGGATTTGCCTCCGCCTCTTCCCTATTAATGGCAAAACCATGGTTTTGGGAGGTAATCTCCCCCTTGCCCGTAAGCAAGTTTAAAACAGGATGGTTTATACCCCTGTGCCCGTTGTGCATCTTATAGGTAGATACGCCATTGGCCAAGGCAATAACTTGATGCCCCAAACATATCCCAAAAAGCGGTTTGCCGGTTTTTATGATTTCCCTGGCCGTGGCGATGGCCTCCGAAAGGGGTTCCGGATCTCCAGGTCCATTGGATACAAAATAGGCATCCGGATCCCACGCCCTCATCTCTTGGAACGAGGTATTATAGGGAAACACCTTGATATAGGCGTCCCTCTTGGCCAAATTTCTTAGAATGTTATTCTTTATGCCAATGTCCAAAGCAGCTATCCTATGAGCAGCCTTCTCGTCCCCAAAATAGAAGGGTTCCTTTGTGGAAACTTTGGAGGCCAGTTCCAGACCTTTCATACTAGGAACCTCTGCCAATTTACGTTTTAGTCCTTCAACATTATCGATGTCGGTAGAAATTACGGCGTTCATGGCGCCGTTGTCCCTAATATAACTCACCAGTGCCCTTGTATCCACATCCGAGATGGCGAATAGGTTGCTTTTGTCCAAAAACTCCTTCAGGGACATGTTGGCATCGGGGCGGGAATAGTCATAACTGAAATTCTTGCAGATAAGGCCAGCAATCTTTACGGTGCACGATTCTATCTCATCCTCATGAGCCCCATAATTGCCAATATGAGCATTGGTCATAACCATAAGCTGACCAAAATAAGAGGGATCGGTAAAGATTTCTTGGTAGCCGGTCATCCCGGTATTAAAGCAAACTTCGCCATAGGCGGTTCCCTCTTTGTCCCCTACCACTTTACCGTGGAAAATGGTGCCATCTGCCAACAACAGTATCGCCTTTTTTCTGGATGTATATTTCATGGTTTAGATAGTTAGACTTTAAACATTAGACTTTAGACGTTGGATAAAGGATGACCCACCTCAAATTCCTCATTTTCAAATTAATCTTAACAAAGAAAAATAAAAAAGGATAGACCAAAAAGCCTATCCTTTTACAAATATTAAAACATATTAACTTTCTTATTCCTCCGAATCATCGGCCTTAACTTCTACATCGACCGCTTCAACGGTTTCGGGCGCATTCTCCGCCACCGCGACCGCAGCTTCGGACTTGCCTCCTCCACGACCCCTTCTACTTCTTCGGGTAGATTTCTTCTTGGGTTTGCCCGCATTATAGAGCTCGTTAAAATCAACAAGTTCTATCATGGCCATATCGGCATTATCCCCCAGGCGATTCCCCAACTTTATGATACGGGTATAGCCTCCGGGCCTATCCCCTACTTTTTCGGAAACCGCACTGAACAGTTCTGTAACGGCATACTTGTTCCTTAAGTTCTTAAAAACGATACGCCGGTTGTGCATGCCCTTCTCAGCCGTCTGGTTGTTTTCCGCCTTGGATTTGGTGATCAAGGGCTCTACAAACTGTTTTAAGGCCTTTGCCTTGGCCACCGTGGTGTTTATCCTTTTATGCTCAATTAGGGAGCAGGCCATATTGGCCAACATGGCCTTCCTATGGGCCGCTTTTCTTCCCAGATGGTTGAATTTTTTACCGTGTCTCATTTTCTTTTATTTATCATCTTGCTACCAAATCCCAATCCCGGTAGCTATCGGGACAGGGAGAGCAAAATATGATTATTTAATCTTTGTCCAACTTGTATTTTGAAAGGTCCATGCCAAAGCTAAGACCTTTGTTGATGACCAGTTCCTCCAATTCCGTTAAGGACTTTTTTCCAAAGTTCCGGAACTTCATCAAATCGTTTTTATTAAAGGATACCAAATCCCCCAAAGTATCCACTTCGGCGGCTTTCAGACAATTTAGGGCGCGTACGGAAAGATCCATGTCCACCAATTTGGTCTTTAGCAATTGTCGCATATGCAAGGACTCCTCATCATAGGTCTCCGTCTGCGCAATTTCATCCGCCTCAAGGGTAATCCGCTCATCCGAGAACAACATAAAGTGGTGTATGAGCACCTTTGCCCCCTCCGTCAAGGCATCCTTGGGATGAATTGAACCATCGGTAACAATTTCAAAAACCAACTTTTCATAATCGGTCTTTTGCTCTACCCGAAAGTTCTCAATACTATATTTTACGTTCTTTACCGGGGTAAAGATGGAATCTACCGCTATGGTCCCCAGAGGCGTGCCGGATTTTTTATTCTCCTCCG
>JBCBSN010000279.1:0-5517 GCA_039819225.1 Bacteroidota bacterium
TTCCTATGTTTTATTAGGGTAATAGAAACTTATGCCCCAGTAGCGATTATACTGGAAGTGAATTTATTCGTCACACCTTTTGTTCGTTTTCAATTAAAACTGGATATCGTGATGATAGGGCTGTAAGATTATTCAACGCGTACGGTATCGGGCACCAAACCTGTGTAATCCCCCCCATTTCGGATAACGTCCCTTACTATGGAAGAACTGATAAAGGACTTGCCCGATGAGGTAAGCAGAAAAACGGTCTCGATCTCGGCAAGCTTTCTATTGGTGTGAGCTATGGCCTTTTCAAACTCGAAATCGGCCGGGTTTCGCAGCCCCCTAAGAATAAACCCCGCTTTCGCCGTTTTGCAGAAATCCACGGTAAGCCCTTCATAAGTATCCACCGTTATTTTGGACTCGTTTTTGAAGGCTTTTTGGATAAAACGTATTCGCTGTTCTAAGGTAAACATGTATTGCTTTTCCGCATTGATGCCTATCGCGATGATAAGCTCATCAAAAAGGGTAATCCCGCGATCTATAATGTCATAATGTCCTAAAGTAAGCGGGTCGAAGGATCCTGGAAATACGGCACGTTTCATTATCTAAATTTAGGTATTTTCCTGCAAAGCCTCTGTAATGGCGCTTTCAAAGAGTTCCTCTAAAGGTATACCGGCAGTTCTCGCTTGTTCCGGTAGAATACTCTCAGGGGTAAGTCCAGGGGTGGTATTCATTTCCAACATATAGGGTTCGTTACCTACAAAAATGAATTCGCTCCTGGAAAATCCCTTCATGCCAATGGCCTCATAAGCCCTTTTGGCCAATTCGGTTACTTTTTTTTCCTGCTCCTCGGATATCCGGGCGGGTGTTATTTCCTGCGACTTCCCTTCATATTTCGCCTCATAGTCAAAAAAATCATTTTCCGTGAGGATTTCCGTTATGGGCAATACCTTTGTTTTTCCCTTGTAGGTGATTACGCCAACCGAGACTTCGGTTCCCTCCAAAAATGCCTCGATAAGGATTTCATTGTCCTCCTGGTAGGCCTTTTCAATGGCAGGACCAAGGTCTTCCTTTTGGTATACCTTGGATATTCCAAAGCTACTCCCCGCCCTGTTGGCCTTTACAAAGCACGGCAGTCCTACTTTTTTAAGTATGGCCTCTTCATCCAAATGGTCCCCCATATTGAGATAATAAGAATCGGCAGACCTAATCCCATACGCTTTGAGAACACTTAGGAGATCCCTTTTATTGAAAGTCAAAGCAGATTGGTACTGATTACATGATGTTTGGGGGATGCCCAGTAGTCCAAAATACCCCTGCATCAAACCGTCCTCTCCCGGAGATCCATGAATGGCATTAAAAACGCAATGGAATCGTATCGTTTTACCGTGGACACTTGCCGAAAAGTCATGTTTGTTTATAGGAAACTCTTGTTCCCTTTCATCCACATATACCCATTTTTCCCTAAAAATATGAACACGATATGGAGTGAACTTGGCCCTATCCAAATATTGGAATACTACATTGCCACTTTTCAGGGAAATTTGGTATTCACTGGAATACCCCCCCATAATTATTGCGATGTTCTTTTTCATCCTAGTTGAGATAAAACCTTCCGTGTAATGAAATCCAAAGTAACCAAAAAAATCGCTCCTGATCGGTATTGGACATGCCTTTTTTAGTTATTGACCGCTTTTTGCACAACATGGGTGTCACCAACTTTTGATAATTGTAAATCCATTGTTTGAGGTCATTCCCTTATCTTTGTTCGGTGATAATCCAGTGATGAGAAACTTTTTTAATTTTTTAAGGAGCAGGACTTTTTTAATACAGATAGGCTTGGCCCTTGTTGTAACGGTAGGCCTTGTGATACTCACCCTACGTTGGCTCAATAGTACTACCAACCATGGTGAATTTGTCATTGTTCCCGATTTTTCCAAAATGTCGGTTATGGAAATGCGCCAAGCCGTTCAGGAAGCCGATCTTCGTTATGAAGTGTTGGACTCCGCCAATTACGACCCCACCTATCCCAGGTTTTCAATTATTGAACAAGACCCCCCTGCCGGAAACAAGGTCAAGGAAAATCGAAAGATATACTTCACCGTAAATCCTTCGGGCTATAAGAAGGTGACCGTTCCCAATATTATTCAGGTTACGCAACGAAACGCCTCTTCCATGTTGCGAGCGGTAGGGCTCAATGTACAAAGGGTAACCTATATTGACCAATTGGGAAAGGATATGGTATATTACATTAAACATAAAGGAAAGAGTATTAAACCTGGTGATAAGCTGCCAAAGACTTCCAAGATAGAGCTGGTCTGCGGCAACGGCGCAATTCCCGAAAGTGCTCGTATTCAGGCTCAGTCCGAATAGTGACCATGGATAATCCCGAAATTCCAAATCAGGGGGATAACCCACTTTTTGAGCACCATAAATTTGTAGCATCCAAAGGGCAGGAACCCCTGCGGGTAGACAAGTTTTTGATGAACTTTATCGAAAGTGCCACCCGCAATAAGATACAGCAAGCGGCTAAAAACGGAAACATTCGGGTAAATGACTCCATTGTAAAACCCAACTACAGGGTAAAAGCAGGCGATGAGGTGAGAATCCTTTTTGAACACCCCCCTCACGAATTTCTGCTTGCACCAGAAGATGTTCCCCTGAATATTGTTTATGAGGATGAGGAGTTGCTTGTGGTAAACAAACCGGCCGGCCTAGTGGTACATCCCGGTCATGGTAATTATTCGGGAACCTTGATCAACGGCCTTATTTATCATTTGGAAAATCTTCCCGTCAACCGTAATGATCGTCCTGGGTTGGTTCACCGGATAGATAAGGATACTTCTGGACTTTTGGTTGTCGCCAAAACGGATAAGGCGATGGTACACTTATCACGACAGTTTTTTAACAAAACTTCGGAAAGGGAATATGTGGCACTGGTATGGGGCAACCCTATCCTGGACTCCGGTACCATTGAAGGCCATATAGGACGCAACCCCAAAAACCGTTTGCAAATGCAGGTGTTTCCCGAGGGCGATGAAGGTAAGGCGGCGGTTACCCATTATACGGTTCTGGAACGTTTGGGCTACGTTAGTCTTATTTCCTGTAAATTGGAGACCGGACGTACGCACCAGATACGGGTACATCTGAAACATTTAGGACATACCTTGTTCAATGATGCCCGTTATGGAGGAGATTGTATCCTAAAGGGAACGGTCTTCTCCAAATACCGCCAATTTGTGGATAATTGCTTTAAGATACTACCCAGACAGGCACTTCATGCCAAGACCCTTGGTTTTGTACACCCGGCTACCGGAGAACAAATGCGGTTTGATTCCGATATTCCCTCGGACATGCAAGAATGTATAGAGAAATGGAGGGGATACTCCAAACATGTCGGATAAACCATAGTTTTTATTGATGCGGCAATTGAAAACTCCCGGTACAAGGGTTATGGCCATCTTAAAAATGATAGTATTTTTACAGGGTTAAAACCTAATGAAGATGAAGATTGTTATTTCTCCGGCCAAATCCTTGAATTTTGAAAGTGAGCTCCCTACGGCCAAAAATTCGCAACCGCAATTTTTGGCGCAATCTGAAAGACTCAACAAGGTTTTGGCAAAAAAAAGGCCAAAGGCCCTCTCAAAATTGATGGGTATTTCGGATAATTTGGCCCAATTGAACTGGGAACGGAACCAAAATTTCTCTACCCCTTTCACCGTTTATAATGCAAGGCCAGCTGTGTATGCCTTCAATGGGGATGTTTACCAAGGCCTGGACGCCTATACGATTCCCATGGAAAAACTGGATCGCTTACAGGATACGCTCCGCATCCTTTCAGGGCTTTATGGTATTTTAAGGCCGTTAGATTTAGTACAGCCTTATCGCTTGGAGATGGGCACGGCCCTTAAAATAGGGAGAAAAAAGAATTTATACGAATTTTGGAAAAAGGACTTAACGGCATACTTGAATTCCGAATTGCAGGATGGGGAGTTGTTTGTAAACCTGGCCAGCAACGAATATTTTGGGGCCATTGATGACAAAGCCCTAAAAGTGCCGGTAATTACCCCTGTTTTTAAGGACTGGAAGAACGATACGTTAAAGGTAATTAGTTTTTTCGCCAAAAAGGCCCGTGGTTCCATGGTGCGCTATATTTTGGATACGGATGCAAAAACTTTGGACGACATTAAGGGATTCAATTATGATGACTACCTCTATAGCAAGGAGCATACCGTAAAAGAAAACCATCCCGTTTTCATTCGATAGAATATTTTTACAGTATAACCGTTTTATCCTTAACATCCAAATTGGAAGGCGATGAAACGATTTTTGATTTTTATAAGTGCCATTTTGGCTCTTGCCTGTACGGATAGGGACGATGATTTGAAGGCCGTAAACCTCCGTATCAAAAATGTCAGTACTACAACCTTTGATGAAGTGCAGGTGGGGGAGGCCGAGGAAGTCCATGAAAATGTGGCGCCAGGGGAATATTCTGAATATCTTGAATACGAGACCGCCTTTCGGTATGCCTTTATTGAAATAAGATCTGGTGAGGAAACCTTTGTGTTCCAACCTATTGACTTTGAGGCGGAAACGCCATTGCCGATAGGATTTTATACGTATGAGCTTAACGTTGATGAAGGGGGTGATGTAGACCTGACCTTTGTGTTGGATTGACCTGATTTATTTTTTCTTTCCAACACTGATCCTATCCTCAACAGAAGGTTTCTTTTTTATCTTACTTGGCCTCCGCGCACCGTAGGAACGGTTGGCTATTTTTCCCCTTCTTGTCTTTTTATCTCCTTTTCCCATAAACTATAATTCAGTTACAACCTTTATAAGTTAGGGAAAATTCTATTTTTACCAAAATTGGGCTTTTCGACAGTTATTTTTCATCGATTCTAAAAAGGCGAAATGTATTATTATTTAATTCTTGCACTACAAGGGTTTTGCATCTACCACTGTTATACCAATAGAAATAGCTATTACTGGATTTTTGCCATAATTTTTCTGCCCATAGTAGGTTCCTTAATTTACCTGTTCATGAATGTTGTTCGAAAAAGGGATGTTGAAAAAGCCCAGGAGAGCTTAGTACACACTCTAAACCCATCCAAAAGAATCAGTGATTTGGAAAAACGACTCAAATTTTCCGAAACCTTTGAAAATAGAATCGCCTTGGCAGATGCCTTAATGGACGATGGTTTATATGATAGGGCCGTTGTGCATTATAATGCTGCTTTAAAAGACATGTTTAAGGAAGATTATTATGTTCTTTCCAAACTTACGGAAGCCCACTACAAATTATCCCATTTTGGAACATCGATCGGAATAGCGGAGAAAATCAGGAAGAATCCCAATTTTCCAAAATCACGGGCCAATTTCCTTTATGGTCTGGCCTTGGAAAAAGAAGGGGATTTGGAGCGTTCGGAAAAAGAATTGAAACGGTTTGATGCGCCTTATAACTATCATGCGCAGCGATTGGAACTGGCTCGATTTTTTATGAGAACGGGAAAAAGACAGGATGCCATAGAGGTA
>JBCBSN010000280.1:0-5495 GCA_039819225.1 Bacteroidota bacterium
GCAATACCTCAATGGCGGGGTTCTTATCCCGTAACTTCTGATATTTTTCCTGTGGGGTATTGCGAAAAGAATTCGATTTGGATTTTTAGGGATTGCCCAGGTTTACTTTCCGGATTTGATCCTAAAGGCATAAAGAAACATCACCACCGACAAAATCAATAATCCAAAGGCCTCCCTGCCTTCTTCGATGTTCTTAATGTCTCCGGTGCCTATCCGGAAACCTTCAAATTTTTCCGGAAAAAAATAGATAAAGCCCGCGAACCCCAAGATCCCCAGGGCCAAGGGTAGAAAAAAAGGAAGTCTTCCCAGGGCAAAAACGAAAGATACCAAGGCCATTAGACCATAGATAACCATCCACAGCTGGGGATCCGGGTCATTGTACTGCACAAGGGCCGAAAGGATACAAAGCCCTCCAAAAATCCAACCAAATAGGACAAAGAATCGTTTCATTGGAATAAATATAATGAACTTCTTTCATGTAGTTTCATTTGGGTAAAATAAAGAATCATTCCGGCAGGTCCTATCCCATTGAGGTCCTTTGGTAACTTTGTTATACGGACGTACAGAATAAGGTAAAAAAAGGGGTTCCCCAATTTGTTATGTGCTGGCATTGGGTATATTGCCATTTCTTCTTGAAACGGAAAATGACATATCCCAATAGAAGTTGACCCCCGGTTGTTTTGAATGCTAAGGTAAATCCCTTTATTTTTGAAAAAAAACGGTAGCGATGTTGGGATTAAAATTGCCTACAGATCCTAGATGGGTGAACATAGTGGAAAAGAATATTGATGAAATTCTTACCGATCACGCCTATTGCGAACAAAAAGCCGCCAGCACCGCCATTTCGTTGATTGTAACTTTTCCGGAGTATCCAGATCTCGTAGAGGAAATGATTGCGCTTTCTAGGGAAGAAATGGGACATTTTAAAATGGTACACGATAGGATTCTGGCCCGCGGGAAAACACTGGGTAAATATAGAAAGGACGACTATGTCATTGCATTGATGAAGTTCTTTCCCAAGGGAGGTAGCAGAGTCGTACAACTTGTGCACAGGTTATTGTATGCCGCACTTATCGAGGCCCGAAGCTGCGAGCGCTTCCGTTTGCTATCCGAGCAGTTGACAGATAGGGAGTTGGCGGAATTCTATCATAAACTAATGGTCAGTGAGGCTTCCCATTATACCATGTTCCTAACATTTGCTCGAAAATATGGAGATCGTGCGATAGTGGACCAAAAATGGCAGGAACTGCTTGACTATGAGGCGGAAATTATGAAAGATCTGGGCAAAAAGGAGACCATACATGGTTAGGCCTTCAATTGCAAACCTTAAGAATTAAGCTTTTCCAGGTAATACACATATGTGGCAAACTGGGAACGCACTTTAAGATTATCGTTTCTCCTATAGGCATTGTCCTGATGTTCCGAAAAAAGTCGGGCCTTTACATTGTCCTCCCATGAAATCTCGAAAGTATCTATCAATTCCTGCTTAACATCCTCATCATAAATAGGACAACCTACTTCCACACGGTAGTCCAGATTACGGGTCATCCAATCCGCAGAAGAGATAAAGACTTTGGGGTTGTCCTCATTGGCAAAAATAAACAGTCTGGGATGCTCTAAAAACTTGTCCACCACGCTAATGGCCTCTATATTCTCGCTCATTCCCTCCACTCCGGGTACAAGGCAACAGATACCTCTAATGACCAGCTGGATCTTTACTCCCGCGCGGCTGGCCTCATAAAGTTTGTCCGCCATTTCATAGGAGGTGAAACTGTTCATCTTAATTTTTATATAAGCTTCCTTGCCTACAATGGCGTTAGCAATCTCATTATCGATCAATTTTTTAAACTTTCCTTTCGTATAGTGGGGAGATACGATGAGATGCTTGTATTTATTGATTTTATAAGTGGTTTCAAAAAATGCGAATACCTTGTTCAATTCCTTTAAAATGGACGGATGGGCGGTAAACAAAGTATAATCCGTGTAAATACGGGCAGTGGATTCATTAAAATTTCCCGTACTGATAAAGCCATAACGCTTTACCTGATCCCCCTCTTCACGCTCTACCAGACATATCTTGCTATGCACCTTAAGACCGGGAACCCCAAAGATCAGTTTTACCCCTTCTGCTTGCAACTGTTCGGCATACTCTATATTGGCCTGCTCATCAAACCGGGCCTGTAGCTCGATCTGTACCGTGACCTGCTTTCCATTTTTTACCGCGTTGATAAGGGCAGCGGCCACCTGTGAAGTACTTGCCAGGCGATATACCGTGATTTTTATGGTACGGACTTTGGGATCCAGGGCGGCCTCTTTTAAAAATTTGATGACATAGGAAAAAGTATGATAAGGCGCATACTGTAAGTAGTCTTTTTGTGCAATATGTTCAAAAAGACTTCCCTCCATACTTAGCCCTTTTACAGGAAGTGGCAGGATTTTACTGTACAATAAGTCTTCCCTGCCCAGACTTGGGAAGCCCATATAGTCACGGCGGTTATGGTATCTACCCCCCGGGATTACACTATCGGTATCCTCGATCTCCATTTTTTCCTTTAAAAACTGTAGGGTATCGCGGCCTATTTTCTTGTCATAGACAAAACGGACGGGATCGCTGATTTTCCTGGATTCTACACTATAGGATATCTTTTCTATAAAACTCTTGCTCAAATCGTTGTCTATATCAAGTTCCGCATCCCGGGTAATCTTGATCATGTGTGCGGAAATGGATTCGTACTCGAACATCGTAAAAATACTGTCCAGACAGTACCGGATCAAATCGTCCAAAATGATGATAAAGTTTTTATCTTCCTCCTTTGGAAGCACAACAAAACGATCTATCCCCTTGGGTATTTCAATCAGGGCATAGCGTTTGTGCTTGGGAAGGCCATTCGCCTCTTTTTTGATGACCAATTTAACAGCAAGGTAGGCGGCGGTATCCTTTAACATAGGGAACTCGGTAATATCGCTAAGGATAATGGTCATTAACTGGGGGCTTACCTTTTGGCTAAAATAACGTTTGCAAAATGCCTTTTGCACATCCGTAAGTTCCGTTTCATTGATGATAAAGATGTTTTCCGCTTCCAGTTCCTTTTCGATCTGCTTAAGGATCTCCACACTATGGGCTTGGTGGCGGATCGCTATTTTGGTAATCTGTTCCAGCAAATCCTTGGCCTTTTCCCCGCCCAACTCGCTCTTGCCTGTTTTTCCGGATTCCACGATTCTTTTGACCGTGGCATAGCGCACCTTAAAAAATTCGTCCAGATTGTTGGAGAAAATGCCCAAAAAACGCAATCGTTCAATTAGGGGAACGTTCGGATCCTCGCTTTCCTGCAATACCCGCTCATTGAATGATAACCAACTAATTTCCCTATTGATATATTGATTTTTGGTTTTGCTCATCCTCGTAACAGTTTTGGGAAAATAGTCTGTACCGTAGTTCCTTTTTCTACAGACTTCCAATGGTTCACATTAAACTCCAAGTGGACCAATCCACTGGTGGGAACGTTTTCAATATAACTATTCCCCAAGGAATTGGCAAGATGTGTAAAGGCATGGTTGTGCCCAAAAAAAAGCACGGTTTCCAATGGGTCATCCATATCCCGAAGCAGGGAAAAAACACTATCCCCAGAGAAATCATAAAGCCTATCGCTAAGCGTGAATCTGGCAAAAGGAAAGTCCAGTGTCCTTAGGAAAATCATGCAGGTATGCAATGCCCTATTCGCAGGGCTCGAAAAAACGGCATCAATGGTCAAGTCCTTAGAACGTAATACCGAGCTGACCAAATGTCCATCATTTATCCCGCGTTCCGTTAGGGGTCTATCTTTATCACCAACGGAATACTCCCATGAAGACTTTCCGTGACGTACGAGAATCAGTCTTTTCATTTTCTATGTTATGTATTAAACAAAACCTTGGTTTACTATTCATACTTGGTCCCAAAAAGAAAAGGCCCTGTGTCTTAAGGGGCCAATCGTTCCATTTTCCAGTCCCAATCTTCCTGTAAGGTATATAGGATACGATCATGTAGACGATTGGGCCTCCCCTGCCAGAACTCCATGGAAAATGGTCGAACCATATACCCTCCCCAGTATGTTGGCCTTTCTATGGGTCTGCCTGCATATTCCTTTTCCAACTCTTTTAACTTATCCTCTAAAAATGACCTGGACGGTATTACCTGACTCTGATTGGAGACAATAGCGCCCAATTGACTACCTTCAGGACGAGATTCAAAATACCCGTCCGAAAGGTTTTCCGCAATCTTTTCGGCGGTACCTTTGATGATTATTTGGCGTTCCATTCCGGGCCAAAAAAAAGAAATACACACTTTTGGGTTTTTGGCTATGGCCCTTCCTTTTTCACTTTTGTAGTTGGTATAGAAGATAAAACCTTCATAAGTATACTTTTTTAAAAGTACTACCCTATTTTTGGGATAACCGTCCAATCCCAGGGTAGATAGCGTCATAGCATTGGGTTCGTCCGTAAGTCCCGCTGCCTCCACCTCATAAAACCATTTTTGAAAAAGCTCCATAGGATTATTAGAGATGGAATCCTCTATCAAGGAACTCTTTTCATAGGATTTTCTGTAGTTGCCGAGATCCTTTTGCATATTTTAGAATGATAAGCGCTTTTGGGTAAAGTTCATGAAAAGATAGGAAATTCAAAAGATGAACAGGATGTTTTGACAAAAATCTTGGGTTTCTTTAAAAGGATAGTAAACCTGGTTTACATGGAGGAACTCTGGTAATCCTTTTTTGCTCCCGACACCATGTAAATCTTTGTTCGGCCTTGCGCTTATCACCCTTCCTTCAAATATTGGATGCGATGAAGCTCTTCATCCATTATTTGGATATGGGCAATTTTACCCTATTTATCCCCTCCCCACCTTTCGGGGTCTAAAAAATAATCGAAAGCACACAATCGGAAACTATTATCTAGAATGAACGCGGTCTAAGACAAACTAGTTGTATCCTGTAAAAGATCGATTTTTGGGACTATTATGAGGCATTAGCAAAAAAACACTCTTCAAGAAGTTCCTGTTTTCACATAACTGCCCTATTGAACAGCTTTTTACAGTACTGTATTGTATAGCTAAAACCCTGATACTATACCTAGACCCTATTTATAATGTCGGATTGAGTCTTAACCATTACATGTAGATTAAATCATCAAGGGTGCCAAGCGTTACACTTGAATCCAGTTTAAAGTCAAGAAACCAACTTAGATGTGCCCTTCTTACTCCAATCTAAGTGAAATAATACCCATTGCATGGTTTTCCTTTATTTCAGATTCGGTCATATCCGGGCCTAATGAAAATTGCACGGCCTCAATCTTTTCAATTTTAAATTTTAGTTCGTTTTTATGATCAAAATAGTATGGTAAAAAAGATGGATAAGGTCGAGGTAATAAAACAGTCTTAACCAGATTGAAATCTTCCAATTTCATTCTATGTTCCATTAATTCCGGGGTAAGCTCTAATGTGGTACCAAATGAGGAAC
>JBCBSN010000281.1:0-5475 GCA_039819225.1 Bacteroidota bacterium
TATTCTCTTTTTCAAAGGGTCTTTTTTTAACATAAAACGTTTCCAAAATTCGTTCCGTGATACAAAGGAGGCTTTCCAAGCTTTATCTTTTGCCATGGCTCCATATGAAACCATACCTGCCTACTTATGACGATTCAGAGGGCCACTTAACCAAAAACCTCATCAAACCCATAGGTCCTTTCCAATCGTACTCCTCTTTCCGTGGCCTGCAAGGTACAAATTTCGTTATGGGCATCGTGCTCAAAAAATAAATAATAGCCCATTTCCATAGCGGTGTTCAATACACTTTTCTTTTCCTTTAGGGTCAGTAGGGGCCTTGTATCAAAACCCATGACGTAGGGGAGGGGAATATGGCCTACCGTAGGGATAAGGTCCGCCGCAAAGATGAGTATCTTTTCCTTGTATTTAATATGGGGTATCATCTGTTTTTCGGTATGGCCATCGACAAAAAGGATACCGAAACCAAATTCCGAATGGGGCGTAAACTTACTTTTGTCCCGACGTACAAACTGCAACTGCCCGCTTTCTTGCATAGGCCAGAGGTTTTCCTTTAAAAAGGAGGCCTTTTCCCGATCATTGGGTTTAGTGGCCCACTCCCAATGGTTTTTATTGGTCCAATACACCGCATTTTTAAAGGCTGGCTCATAGCCTGTACGGTCCTTGTTCCATTGGATGCAGCCCCCACAGTGATCAAAATGCAGATGGGTTAAAAAAACATCCGTAACATCGTCCCTGTGAAAACCTGCCTTTTTTAAAGAATTGTCTAGGGAATGGTCTCCCCATCTGTGATAATAGCCAAAAAACTTGTCGGATTGTTTATGGCCCATACCGGTATCGATCAAGGTCAATTGATTGTCGTCCTCTATAAGCAAGCTCCTTGCGGCGATGTCGATCATATTATTGGCATCCGCGGGATTGGTGCGGTTCCAGATGGATTTGGGCACTACACCGAACATGGCACCTCCGTCCAGTTTAAAGTTTCCGGTCTCAATCGGATATATGGTCATATGGCCTGTATTCAGTTTGGATAAAATGACAAAGGTAATACGCAAAACCCATAATTTCCGGTTTTATGTCCTTCCTTTTCTTAAGGACCATAAGGGCAAAAATTAAAATAAAAGCAGTATTTTTCAAAAAATTGGTACTATCATAAGTTTGGTGTAATATAAGTATGGTGACAGTACGGGTTTTCATATTTACGCAACCGTTGCCCTCCCCCCTGAGCGTTCGGGGGCGGGCCTTTAGCAGGAAAGCTATTTTACATTAAATCAGAATAGAACCAAAAAACTAAAAATATGCTGGAGCTCGCCGGAATCGTTATTTTAGGGATTATTGCCCAATGGATGGCCTGGCGCTTAAAACTTCCGGCAATACTGCCCCTTATCCTTATTGGTCTTTTGGTAGGGCCTATCGCAACCTTGTTTACCGAGGATGGCGGGAAACTTATTGAACCCATTTGGAACGGGGAAAAGGGTCTCTTTCCGGGAGAAGGACTTTATTACTTTGTTTCCCTGGCCATTAGTATCGTCCTTTTTGAGGGGGGGCTTACGCTTAAACGATCTGAAATAAAGAATGTGGGGCCCGTGATTACAAAGCTGATCACCGTGGGCAGCCTGGTGACTTTTGTGGGGGCGGGCATAGCGGCCCATTATATCTTTGGGCTAAGTTGGCAAATATCATTTTTGTTCTCCGCCCTTATTATTGTTACGGGACCAACAGTGATTACCCCCATATTGAGAAATATTCCCCTTAAAAAGGATTTATCCGCCGTTTTGAAATGGGAGGGTATATTAATCGATCCCATAGGAGCATTGGTAGCCGTATTGGTATTCGAGTTTATAAGCGTGGGAGAGGGGCAGGCCTTTACAAAGACCGCCCTAATCGAGTTTGGCAAAATACTATTATTTGGTTTCACTTTTGGTTTCACCTTTGCCCACGGCTTGGCATTTGCCATAAAACAACGGTTTATTCCCCATTACCTGCTCAATGTGGTTTCCCTCTCCGTGGTACTGCTCGTATTTGTAGAGTCCGATGTATTTGCCCACGAATCCGGTCTTTTGGCCGTTGTGGTCATGGGGATGGTCATGGGGAATATGGATTTGCCCAATATAAAGGAACTGCTCTACTTTAAGGAATCCCTAAGCGTGCTTCTTATCTCTATCCTATTTATTCTATTGGCCGCGAATATTAATATAACCGATCTGGAGTTGATCTATAACTGGCAGACCGCTATTCTTTTCCTGGTCATTGTATTTTTGATACGGCCTCTTGGTGTGTTCCTGAGCTCGTCTGGATCTAATCTAAAGCTGAATGAAAAACTGTTTATCGGTTGGGTGGGGCCTCGAGGAATCGTTGCTGCGGGCATTGCCTCGCTGTTTGGATCCAAATTGATTCAAAAAGGGGAACCCGGTGCGGAATATATCACTCCCCTAGTCTTTACCATTGTATTGGGAACGGTACTCCTAAATGCCACTACCGCCCGTTTTTTTGCCAAGATGATCGGGGTTTTCTTAAAAAAGTCCGAGGGCATCCTAATCGTAGGGGCCTCCAAGTTTTCCCGATTGATCGGGGAATACCTCGCCAAGAACAATCGCCATGTAGTGCTTATCGATAACAACCAGACCAATGTGGCCAAGGCAAAAAAGCTTGGGCTGGAAGCATTGACCATTGACGTTTTCGCGGACAACCTGGAGGATAATATAGAACTTAGTGATGTAGGGTACCTTATGGCCCTAACCGGAAATACGGACATTAACCAATATGCCATAGACAAGTTCCAAAAGCAGTTTGGCGAGAACGGATCGTTTCGATTGGTGAATGCCGATGAAATGAACGACCCGGAAAACAACCCCAAAGAAGGCCTCTTTTCCCATACGGACGATTTTATCCGATTGATGGAGGCCACCCGGAAATATCCATCTATCCATGAGATTGCCCTTAAGGATCAAAACCATTATGAACGCCTTATTGAAATGACCAATGCCGATGAGGACATTGTCCCAATCTTCCTGAAGACCGATGAAAGCAACCTGGAGATTATCCCTTCCTTTAGCAAGGAACTGGATGGCATCAAAAAAGGGTATAAACTGGTATATCTGGGAAAAAAGCTGGACGTTTCCGAAATTTCCGAACCAAAGAGTGCCAGAAAAAGCAATCTAAAGACCATACGGAATAGCGGCTAAAAGCTGTTCTGAAATCATCGTTATAGCAAAGATTTAAGACCGCTGCGCTTTTTGATATAAGACTTAAGACTTGATATGATTCAATAGGTAATCAGATGATTTTTTTTGATCATGGAAAACATGGGTTGCCTCCTTATCGTAAATCCCGATCCAAGAAAAACTGGAATAAACGCATTAATAAATGGTGTTGCGGGTAATTTTAACGTGAATAATGGATAAGCTTTCTTGGAATCGAAAATCTTATTTCCCCGACCCGCCCAGGGCGGGTAAAGATTTTCTCTATTAAGGCACTTTTTGAGGGATTTTTCCGCCCTTTAGGGTCGGGGAACAGAAAAATCCAGCTTTTGAAGCTTATCCATTATTCACGTAATTTTAAGATTTTCAGCGAACACCAGAGAATTCAAAAACGGCCTTCTAAAGGCCTCCAGGTCCATTTCGGTGGGTCTAATCAACAATAAGGACCCAAGGGTTCTTGTCAGGGGCGGTAAAGGTTCCTTTTGTGACCTTTCCGGAGGTCTTGATTTCTCCTGTCCTCGGATCTACCCATCGATATTTCAAAGTTCTGGGAACCCCGGAAATCCTGATTTTACCCCCTTCGTTCAAATAAGAAATGTAAAGTTCTCCTTCTTTGGCCAGTAGAGGTCTTCCTTTGGCCAGATCCCATCTTTTTTGGATATCCTTTAGCTCCAGTCCCTTTAAGATTTTCGCTACAAGGCCCACATACCGAGACCCTTCCAGTTTTAAAGCGCCCTCCCAAGAAAGGGGCTGGTCCGTCCAGGCAGGCCATCCCTCCTCTTGTGGGGAAACTTTCCATTGCCATAGACTGGCGGCCCCATAAACCACTCCCATGGTACCGCCATGCATTAGTTGCATCCAGGCCTCCTCGCCCTGCCACCAGCCCAATCCGGAGGCTCCGGCGTTCATGCCCTCATAGGTAGGTTCCCCGTTGGCGGAAGCCTTGGTGGGGATATTATCGTACATACGCTGCACCTTATGGTATAGATGTAGGTTATCGTGCCCCGTTTGCGCCCATTGAAAGTCCAACCACTCTTTATCCTGATACGTTTTATTGTAATGGAAACAGGGTTTTCTGGTGCTATCGGGTTTGGCCCATTCTGCGAGGTAATCATCACAGGGATTGTAGTGTATGCCCGTGGGCTGCCCATAACTATCCCATTCCTGGAGCATTATACCACTTTCCTTTATCCCCGGATCTCTTCCATTATGGTCTGCGCCCAACAACCAAATGGCAGGATAACTGCCATAGCGTGCCAAAAGATATTTTACATAACGTACATACTCATCGGGATTCACTTTTCTACCCAATACCTCTTTCCCCTTCCAACCATATCCATGGAAAACAGGTTGGTATACGGGAACGATACCATTTTCCAGAAGTGTCTGGACCATCCCGTCATAATATTGGTAATAATCCACGTTCATCTGATTGATGTGACCGTTGGACAAATCCCGAAACCCACGCTTAAAGCCCTGTTCCGTATTGCGTTCGTTGGGGCCTTCGGCCTTGGTATCCGGTTGTACAGTCATCATCAAGGCCGTATTGAACCCTTTTTGTTTCCGATCGCGGGCATAGGTCTCGGCCTGCTCCCGGGTAGCTCTAAAGGGTAGGGCCCAGGGAGTGTCCGCAACCACTAGAAAGGACTTGCCGGAACGGTGCATTACATTTCTATGCCTTGGGGACATTTTTAGAAAACCTTGGGACAGGAGTTCATTGCTGCCCATGTAGGGAACCGAGACCAAACTCCCTGATCGGCGATGAAGCCCCTTATCCGTGGTATTGGAGGAAAAAGATTCCCAATCCCATTTTTCCGAAGCATCCGTAGGGGCAAAACGGATCTTCCAGGAGGCACTGCCGTCCCAAAAGGCGGGTCTTTTGATGACTTCCTTTTTTTGGTTGGTAAAAACGGCCCACACCTCAACATCCGTATATGGATTTTCATAGCTATCGGTGCCATATAAGGTAATTTCATGGGTGTTCCATTGGGGTATTTGAGGAAGGGATTTTTGCGCGTTGCCTAAGAGACAAGGCCCCAAAAGGGCAAAAAACAACCGAGGAAATTTCATAAAATATGCATTAAAGGGTGTGAATAGCTAAAGAAAGAATTTGAACGTTTTCATTTACGTAGAATATTGCCTTTTTACCCATGATTTTTGTCCTTTTTTAGAATTAAATACGATTTTTTTTTGGCATAACCCTATATATGTGGTCATAAATCTGCATCGTGACTTTATAAGAAATAGGAATGTGCTTACAATACAAAAGTTTTTATCC
>JBCBSN010000282.1:0-5405 GCA_039819225.1 Bacteroidota bacterium
AGTATTACAATAACTAGAAGTATCCAGCTCGACCACAACACCGTACGGATCCATTTTTTTGAACTGTTTTCGCTTGACCACCAAACTGCGATCAACGACGCGAGTAAAAAAGCCAGATCAAGAACGCCCCACCATTGCGGATGCGTTTTGCCAAGGCCAATAAGCCCGGCCTGCGCAACAAATAAAAAAGGGGTGGCCAAACAGTGTACCAGGCAAAGCAGGCTTGCCATGATCCCGATGATATCGGATTTTGACTTTAATGCCAAGGTGTCCATACCTTTTTCTATTCTTTTTTTAATGAAATGCAAAAATAGGCCAAATTTTCAAATGCAACTAAGTCGCATTTAAATTTCTTTTACTTTTGTAAAAACTTCCAGATGGTCCAGACATCCGATCTTTCTTATGCCTACGGAAATGGTGCAGCGCTAACGTTCCCCGATATCGGACTGACGCCCAGGGAGCACTTGGTGGTCATTGGCCCGTCCGGGGTGGGAAAGACCACGCTTTTGTATCTCATGGCAGGACTACTGCCCCCTTTAAAAGGCACCGTAACCATTGATGGGACCGAAATAAATACGCTATCCCGAAAGGAAATCGATAGATTCAGGGGTGAACATATTGGACTTATTTTTCAACAATACCACTTTGTTAAATCCCTGAACGTTTCCGACAATCTTCGGCTAAGGCAGCGGTTCCCCAAAAAGTCCGATGACAAAAAAAGAAGATATGAACTTGTGGAAAGGTTGGGGCTCACTGGACATCTTGATAACAAAGTAACCGAGCTGAGCCAAGGTCAGCAACAGCGACTAGGTATTGCCCTGGGCTTGATCCACAGGCCAAAAATCATCTTTGCCGATGAACCCACTTCCAACTTGGACGATGTAAACTGCGCAAAGGTCATTGATCTTCTCAAGGAAGAGGCCCAAATCTGTAAAAGTAGCCTGTTGATCATCACCCATGACCTCCGTGTTATGTCCCACTTTAAAAATCAAGTTAGGCTATGAACTTGGGTTATCTCGCTTATAAAAACATGGTTTCCAAACCGCTCAACCTTTTGTTGAGCCTATTGCTGCTTTCGTTGAGCGTGGCCCTGGTCACTTTTGTTTTGCAGCTGAGCCAACAATTGGGCAGCCAGTTGAGCAAAAACATCGCCCCCTTTGATATGGTGGTAGGTGCCAAGGGAAGTCCTTTGCAACTCGTACTATCCTCCGTACTCCATGTTGATGTACCCACGGGGAATATTAAGTTGGCGGATGCTGCTATACTTCAAAAGCATCCCTTTGTGCAAACGGCCCTTCCCGTTTCTTATGGGGACAATTATAAAGGTTTTCGGATTTTGGGGACCGAATCCGAATATCTTCGGCATTACAATGCCGAGTTAGCCGAAGGTACACTTTATCAGAAGCCCTTTGAAACAGTGGCCGGAAGTAACGTTGCCCACCGATTGGGTTTGCAGGTGGGGGATAGCTTTATCAGTTCCCACGGATTGGTCGCTTCAAATGATGACACGCACGACGAACATCCTTTTACCGTAAACGGAATTTTGGAGCCCACGGGAACTGTGGTGGACCAGCTCCTGATCACCAATCTGGAAAGTATCTGGGAAGCCCATGATCATAGTGGGGAAGACGATCATGATGAAGGGGAGCACCATGAAGAAGCATCGGAATCCACGGATCACGATCATAAGGAGGGGGAGCACCATGAAGAAACATCGAAATCCACGGACCACGACCACAAGGAGGGGGAGCACCATGAAGAAACATCGAAATCCACGGACCACGACCACAAGGAGGGGGAGCACCATGAAGAAGTATCGGAATCCCCTGAACACGACCATGATGCCGAAAAAGAGATTACCTCTTTGTTGATAAAGTTCAAAAGTCCCCTGGGCATGGTACAGCTTCCCCGGTTCATTAACGAGAACACCTCAATGCAGGCGGCCCTGCCCGGTTTTGAGATACAGCGGCTGATGGGGCTGCTGGGTTCAGGGGTACAGACCATAAACGGTATTGCGTTGGCCATCTTATTGGTGTCCGGATTGAGCATCCTTATCAGCCTTTTAAAAACCATCCGTGAAAGAAGACAGGAGTTGGCACTATTAAGAACCTATGGCCTGCGTACGGTACAACTCTTGGGGTTGGCACTTTTGGAGGGCGTATTTTTGGCCCTTATAGGATTTATATCGGGATGGCTTCTGGGCCGATTGGCCTTATGGGGCGTTTCTCGCTACATGCAGGCTACCTACGGTTATGCTCTGCAGCTAAAGGGCCCCGAACTATTTGAACTACTTCTGTTGGGCCTCATATTGGTGCTGGCGGCCATCGCCGCACTGTTGGCTTCCCGCTCGATCTTTAAACTAAATGTTGCTAAAACCTTATCCGATGTGTAGACCATTTTTAATCATTTCACTTGTAGCTCTTTTTGGGTTTTTTGCAACGGCACAAGAGCAATTGACCTGGGAAGATTTTGCCGACGTCAGTTTTGTCCCTGAATACAATGAGAAGTACGACGTACATTTCTTAATGCCCTCCTTTGGGGAAAAAATTAGCGCGTACAAAGGGAAACAAGTTCTTATAAAGGGATACTTTTTGGATATTTCAGGAAGCGGTGAAGTGTTCTTGGTTTCCCAAAACCCCATGGCCTCTTGTTTCTTTTGTGGGGCCGCGGGACCAGAGACTATTATTGAAGTCAACTTCAAGGAAAAACCCCCTTTTAAAACCGATCAAATTGTTACGGTCACGGGAACACTTGAATTAAATAGGAATAATGTAGACCATTGTAATTACATTCTAAAAGAGGCCACGGGCCAACTGGTCAATTGAAAATATGCGATTTTATCTTTTGATATTCTTGTTTTGGATGGGAACGAATGCCCGTGCACAGACTATTTTGGATTGGTCCGATCTTAGCAAGGGAATCTCTTGGGAACCGTACACGGCGGAAGCTATTTCCCCAAGGTTCCAAAAAGCGGCCTTTTCATCAAAAATGGAGGCAACCGAAGGGGCTGAGGTCATTCTTACGGGGTATTTTTTGGTATTGGATGGCAGTCAATCCATCTACATGCTTTCCAAAAACCCATGGGCTTCCTGTTTTTTCTGCGGAAATGGTGGGCCAGAGACGGTAGTAGGTCTCCAATTTCCGGAAAAGCCTTCATTCTCTATGGATGATCTGTTGTCGGTAAAAGGTATTCTGCGCTTAAATAGGGAAAATCCAGAGCAATTTTACTATCTAATCGAAAAGGCGGATGCGCTCAGTCTGGAATAACAAAAAAACCGGAATAGACTATCGGTAAGCGGTACAGCTTTTGCAAGGAAAGGAGACAAAAAATAAGCTTGGACTGGTATTGATCCACGTTCTCATCAAAACTCCGCATGCATAATCCTATGTCGATAAAAAAACAGACCCTGTCCCCAGCGACGAATAAAAAAACCTTTTATCGAAACCTTACCGACTTTGAATACACGAGCCCAATTTTTAAGTTATTACTAAAACTGTTTTAAAATGGTAATCTTACTTATGGTCTGCAGGCCTCGCCGCACACCTGTTCCGAACTCTGTAGAAGTAGGATCGAAGATGTCCGTTTGGGTATCATTAAATACCAGATATATAAAGGACAGTGGCATATACTCCCAGCTAAATCTAACGTTCCACCTACCTTGTCGGTCAAAACTGTTGTATTGGTAGAAGGTGGATAACTGTACTCTTGGATTCAGGGCCAGCCGTAAACTGGCCGTATATAAGTTGGTTTCCAAATCTTCATTCAGGACTCCTACACCATTGATATCATTGTATTCATAGTTAAGGGAAAGCGTGGTATGGGGAATCGGGGCAAACCGTGCAGCGGCATTTATAGTTGTTCGCGTCCCATTGTAAAAATCACCAAAATCCAACCCCACGTTCCCGGACCATTTTCTGGATTGGTCGGTGTTGTATTGAATTAGATATCGATTGTAAAAATAGCGGTCCTGTGCTATCTCCAGACCCAATGGTGCGAAATCAAAGTTAATGTTCTGCCATGTAGGCGTAGTAGAGACTTCAACAAAGCTATTATCCTTAAACCAGGTAAAAACAGGAAAAATATAAATGCTGGCCTGTTGAAAACGGCTGGGATCGGTGGCATCATGATTATAGTCGACAAACACCCCTGGATCCCACCTTCTAATCCAATCCGTGCCTTTTGGCCGCCATATATAGTATCCGCCAGGGTTGTGGCGGATAACATCGTTTTGGCGAACAAATCCCATCCTAGGATTGTAATTGGCATCAGTGTACTCCGTGACCCATCCGTAGTAATACTTATTGCTATCGTTGCCCACAAATAGTCTTCCCGCAAAACCGGTTTTACCCAGGAACTCGTCGATTGACGTGGATAAAAGATATTGGATATCCCATTGGCTTGTAGGTCTTACTTGACCATCCAGGGTAATTGTAGTGTTATTATTGCTTTCCAAACCCAGTTCGTCGTAACGATCATCCAAGCGATGGGTAACCATTAGGCCTATATTGTTTTCCCTTCCATAATTCCTAAGGAATCTGAAAACCCCAAAATTGGAACCGGCGGAGTTATCCGTCTCCCGCTGGCGCACAACAAGACCGGCCAGGGCGCTTTTTTCGGTTCGTTGTGTAAACCGGGCGCCCACATCAATAGGTGCCGGAACAGCGTTGAATTCTCCCTGAAGACCAATTCGCCTACTAAAAAACGGACGTATGGAACGTTGCAGTCCTCCCGCCCAAATTCCGGAATTCTCAAGAAAAAACTGTCGTCTCTCCGGGAAAAAAATATTGAACCGCTCCAGGTTATTTACGGCAAGGTCTACATCGGCCTGTGCAAAATCGGTGTTTAATGTCAAATCCAAAACGGTTTTAGGGTTCAAGGCCCATTTGGCATCCACACCTACCTTGGGATCGTTCAACTTATCCAAGAGGAGGTTTTCTTCTTTGTTTTCATCGTACTGATATAGCGCATAGGGTTCTACCCGAATATTTGTAGAGGGCGGCGGAGCCTCAATTCCCGTCAATTTTGCGGCATAGGTCATTCGGTAAGGCGTAAACGACTGCGGTATTGCCGGAAAAGTGGAAACCTCTATGTCTCTCCTGGCGTAACGTACCAAAGTAAAGCCAAGGGTTATGGTGTTTCCGGACTCCGGCAGATTATATCGCAAACTTTTAAAGGGAATGGCCATTTCAACGGTATAACCTTGTTCTGTCCTTTTTGTCCTAACCCGCCACAAGGTATTCCATCCCGTGTCAAAATTATTCCCATTGAAATTCTGGAAATCACGTTGATTGCCATATGGGGTTGTCTGAAACCCCTGCGCATACTGTTTAAGATTTTGGGGGTCGAGGGCAATACCAAAAATGTCATTCTCCCCCCAACTGAAATCCCTGCGCAAGTCTTGGAT